>RFOR01000136.1 GCA_009926525.1 Methylophilaceae bacterium | reverse complement strand
CTACTTTTTGGAAGCGGCGAGACAGTGCGTGGTCTTTTTCAAAGATGCCACGATACTCTTGATAAGTGGTTGCGCCTATGCATTTGAGCGAGCCATTAGAAAGCGCTGGCTTGAGCAAGTTTGAAGCATCTAAAGTGCCACCACTGGCTGCGCCTGCGCCAATCAATGTGTGGATTTCATCAATAAAAAGAACCGCATCAGGCTGTTCTTCTAATTTCTTCATCACGGCTTTGAGGCGCTGCTCAAAATCTCCACGATATTTGGTGCCAGCTAATAAAGCACCCATGTCGAGCGAATAAATGACTGCATTAGCGAGCACTTCTGGCACGGTTTTTTCAACAATGCGACGCGCTAAACCTTCAGCAATCGCTGTTTTACCGACACCTGCTTCTCCTACTAATAGCGGGTTATTTTTGCGACGACGGCATAGTGTTTGAATCACGCGCTCTAGCTCTTTGTCGCGACCAATCACCGGGTCTATTTTGCCAGCAAGGACTTGTTCGTTAAGGTTGAGCGTGTAGCTATCTAAAGCACTTGCTGGTGGGGCATCGGCTTCTGGTGTTTGTTCAGTTTCAGCGCGTTTGGCTTCCTCCGCCGTTTTAGCAACGCCATGTGAAATGAAGTTCACTACATCTAAACGAGTGACGCCTTGCTGGTGCAAGAAAAACACGGCATGTGACTCTTTTTCACCATAGATAGCAACTAGGACGTTTGCGCCCGTGACCTCTTTTTTACCGGATGATTGCACATGTAAGATGGCGCGCTGAATAACGCGTTGAAAACCCAGTGTTGGTTGTGTATCAACCTCATTATCGCCGCCCACCATAGGCGTGTGTTCTTCAATGTAATGATTGAGCTCAGAACGAAGGTTGTCTAAGTTGGCGCCACATGCGCGCAATACGTCAGCTGCTGTTGGATTGTCTATCATCGCAACCAGCAGGTGTTCAACTGTAATGAGCTCATGGCGCTTTTGACGGGCGTCCATAAAAGCCATGTGTAACGAAACTTCTAATTCTTGAGCAATCATGTTTACTACCCTTTTAACTTACTACTTAATTAAATTTCTTGCATATTGCATTGCAGCGGATGACCGTGTTCAGTTGCAAAAGCAATTACTTGGCCAACCTTAGTTTCAGCAATTTCTAGCGGGTAAACACCACAAACACCGGAGCCCTTGGTATGTACTTGGAGCATGATTTGCGTTGCTTGTTCACGGTTTTTATTAAAAAAACGTTGGAGCACGTCGACCACGAATTCCATTGGAGTGTAATCATCGTTAAATATCAACACGCTATACATTGAAGGAGGCTTTGGTTTTTGTGTCTTGGTCGCCTCTATTGTATTTTCTTGATGCTTAATACCCGCCATGTGTGTTCCTATTATTCAGCTTGAGATGAATAATTCAAGCTTAAAGTGATTGTGGGTTTAGCCGAGATCGATTTCTTCATTCAACGGCATCAAGCGAACACTTTTTACAATCTTATCTTGTGTCTGCATAATCTCTAAGGCGCAATCACCAATCCTAATGCTAGTGCCTGGATCGGGGATGTCCTCAAAGTGCTCGAGCACTAAGCCATTCAATGTTCTTGGGCCTTCTGTTGGCAAATGAAGTCCTAGTTTTTTATTTAGGTCTCTTAACGAACAGCTGCCGTCCACCACCCATGTGCCGTCTTCTTCTTGATGGAAAGTATTAGCACGAAGCGGTGATTGAGTAGTGAAGTCACCAATAATTTCTTCCAAGATATCTTCGAGTGTCACCAAGCCTTTGAGTTCACCGTATTCATCTACCACCAAAGCCATACGCTGGTGATGCTCTTGGAATTGTTGAATCTGCGTGTAAAGCGGCGTGCCGGATGGAATGAAATATGGCTCGCTTATGACTTCGCGCAAGCCTTCAATGGT
>RFOR01000135.1 GCA_009926525.1 Methylophilaceae bacterium | reverse complement strand
AAGCGCCGGCGTAAAACACCTGACCACATACGTAGTGAGCGCATAAGTCCAATTAGCTCCCGCCCGTTGACTTTGATGTATTTAGTTGCTGCAGCAGCAGCAGCAGGAGCAATCGCAAGAAAAGCCTCTCTCACTGCAACTGCAGTCCTGTTATGACGCTCCTGTCCCAGAAGCAGCCGCTGCTGTTGAAGCTTCTTAGATGCAGCAACAGAAAGACCAGAGGACTGCGTGATTGGAAAAAGCTCCATGCCACTTGTTTGCGTATAGCAAGAGGTGAACATCTGTCATAGTACTGGGATTTATTATAACGCGCACAAACGCAGTGAAAAACAAACGCAGTGAAAAACAAACGCAGTGCAAAACAACCCCCAGTAAAAGCAGAGATGTCATTCAGTTTCCCCAAACCAGAAAATTGGTCCACCATGCCGATGTTCAGTAAAATTGCCTATTACAGAAATCAGTTGGATGAGCGCTTTGCGCCCTACGTTGACAAACTCCAGGCAAAGCGCATAGTCAAAGAAACAGACGTGGACTGTGATATCGCCAAAGTAATCAGAATTCTCATGGATCCTGATGACTTTGAAGCTGAAGATATACAAGCGCACCATATGGTCAAAGCCACACACGGTTGCGGCTGGAACATCAATATGACCGCGGAAACAACCGTGGATGCCGTCAAAAAATTACTGAATATGTGGAATAGACCCTACAATTGGACCGATGAAAAGCAGTACAATTTTATCAAACCACGCTTTTTCATCGAAGAGAAAATCGACAAAGCAGTAGGTGGCGTAGCATTAGTTTACATGTTTAGATGCATACATGGAAATCCTATCACAATAGGTGTAAAATCTCCGTTAAGTGATGAGCAAAACAGCTATGATACAGACTGGAATCCCATTTTACCCGTGAACTTACAAGTAGAGAAGCCCAGAAGACTCGATGAGATGCTTGTAGTTGCTAGCGCCCTATCAGCGCCTTTCGAATTCGTCCGCATAGATTTATACTATGAAAACGACGTGATTTATTTCAGTGAGTACACGTTCACGCCATCAGGAGGCAACCGTGTATTTCCGATGGATTTGGAGGAGAAGTATGGGCGTCTATGGTGAAGCCTTCGGTGAAGCTGTGAAGCTAACCTGCGGTCAAGCTAACCTTCGGTGAAGCTAACCTTCGGTGAAGCCTTAGTCGCCGTAAAATACAGCAGCGACCATTCAAAACTCGTATCAGAAGCCCCCAGATAAGTGCGCAACCCTCCCTGAATCTCCCAATCAGAAGCCGCCCGTAAGCCAAATAAGTGGCGCGTAAAGTCCACCATTGCAGCCCCATCAGTAAAGTTCCACATATAAGTCTTTAAAGCCGTCGTCACTGTGAACCCCGCCGCCTCCAATAAAGCAACGTCGGACAGAGACCAAAATTTCCCATCGTGACCGTTAAAACCGGCGACAAAACCGTTCAGCCACCGATCCTGCCGTGACCCCTCCAAAACGTCGCCAATAACAAGTTGCCCACCAGGTTTCAACACGCGTGCCGCCTCAGCATAGAATACGGAGCGCTCGGCATCAGTGGCGTGGTGCAGCGATGCCAGGGACAGCACTCTGTCTACGGAACAATCCGCTTCGGGCACAGAGTCCCAGGAAGCTAAAGGCACGCTAGCTGCCGCAGCAAATACTTTATTGGTTTCATAGGGCTTATAAATCACTCCTTCGGATAAATATGGGCTAATGTCCACGCAGGCGCCAGGTATGTTAAGTACGATAGCACCAGCTTCTGCATCGACCATGCTGGCAGCCACACTCAGCTCATTCATCAGCACATAGGGATAGGTCGTTACAGCGTAGTTGTAGTCGCCAGCGCGCTTATCAAAGACCTTGTCATAGTCCATCACTATTCACTGGGGTGCTTATTTTTCAGCGTTTT
>RFOR01000134.1 GCA_009926525.1 Methylophilaceae bacterium | reverse complement strand
GCGGAAACCTTAGGCATTACTGCAACGCGTCTCAAAACAGCTGGCTTGGTTGACCGTATTGTCGCTGAACCTATGGGTGGTGCTCATCGTGACCAAGAGGCGATGATGCAAAACTTGCGTAAAGCCTTGGGTGAGGAATTAAAAGCAGTTGAAAGTAAGCCTATCGACCAACTACTGGCGCTGAGATACGAACGCTTAATGAGCTACGGTAAGTTCCAAGAGGTTGCTGTTAAAACAGCGGCGCCTAAGCGTCGCTAAGGGGCACAACCTAAAAAGGTTTCAACATTACAAAAGCTTCAACCCACGCACTCCGCAAAGCCCGCATTCAAGCTAACCAGCCTGATGCGGGCTTTGTGCGTATTCAAGCGCAAGTTTCTCAGTTTTTAAGTAAAGCTATCTCTTCCAAAACATCATCTACCTTGCTTCTTGGTTTCAGCGGAGGCATTGACTCCTGCATGTTGCTTCATGCTTTAGTGCAAGCTAAAAAAAAGCTTGATTTCAATTTGCATGCCATGCACGTGCATCATGGTTTAAGCCCCAATGCTGATTCGTGGGCAGACTTTTGTGCCAAGACTTGTTTGGCTTATCAAGTACCACTTGAAGTTATCAAAGTGAAAGTGGAAAAAAATGCTGGCTTAGGCCTAGAAGCGGCAGCGCGCGAAGCCCGCTATCAAGCCTTATTTGCGGTAAATGCTGACTTCATTGCGCTTGCCCATCATCAAGACGACCAAGCGGAAACGCTATTGCTCCAATTGCTAAGAGGCGCCGGGCTAAAAGGTTTGTCGGCAATGGCAGCGCAAGATGAAAATAGACGCTTGCTACGTCCATTGCTTGATATTCCAAGAGCAGAAATAGAGACTTACGCAAAAGCTGCTAAATTAACCTGGATAGAAGACGAAAGTAACCTCGACATTTCGACCGTAACTACTGTCGCCATGAAGTGATGCCCGTGCTTAAAGCACGTTTGCCGGCTGCTAGCGCGACTTTAGCTCGCTCAGCAGCACACATTGCCGAAGCCTCTGATTTGCTCGATGAACTCGCGCAAATCGATGCTCAGGCTTTAGTGGTTGACGGTCGCATGAATATTGAGTGGTTATCCACGTTAAGTTTCCCTCGCGCTAAGAACCTATTCCGTTGGTGGCTAGCAAGTATGGATTTCACAGCGCCGAGTAAAGATAGGCTAGATGAAATGCTCACGCAGCTGATCAACGCCGGCGCTGATGCCAGCCTTAAAATCTTGCTGGATAAAACCAGCGATACCTATTTGCGTCGTTATCAAGGCTTTGCCTATATCGAAAGTAATCATCCTGAACATGCCTCTGAAATCGCTATGATTTGGCAGGGTGAAGACACTTTAACCATGCCCGATGGCACGCAATTAGTGTTTGAGCGCAAACAAGGCGAGGGCTTGGCGATTGATCGGTTAGGAGGGCACAAGCTACGCATTGCCAGCAGGAATGGCGGGGAGCGATTTAAGCCTGATTTAGCCAGGCCAACCCGCACGCTTAAACATCTGCTCCAAGAAGCGAATATGCCGCCTTGGTTACGCGAACGATTACCCCTGGTTTATTTGGATGACACGCTGGCTGTGGTGCCAAGTATTGGTGTGGACTGCATGATGCAAGCCACGGAGCAAGAGTTTGGTTTGCTTATTCGATGGTTAGCTTAGCTTTTAACTCTCAATTAATCCGCATCTAATCGCCATCCGCACCATTTCAACAGGGCTATTCACGCCTAACTTTTGTTTAATGGCAGTTTGGTAGTTGGCGACTGTTTTTAGGCTGATGTTGAGCGTCGTCGCAATCGTGCCAAGCTCGACGCCATCTACTAGCATTCGAAAAATCTCAAACTCTCTGGCTGAAAGCACCTGCATTGGATCGCCTTGCGTGTTGTGCATTTGCAGGGCAATTTTGTGTGAGAT
>RFOR01000133.1 GCA_009926525.1 Methylophilaceae bacterium | reverse complement strand
CAGCTTCGGCTTCAAGCACTAAAATTGGTGAGCCTTTTGCAATCTTATCGCCCACTTTTACTTTGATTTCTTTGACCACGCCAGCATCTGAAGATGGAATATCCATCGATGCTTTATCTGACTCAAGCGTAATTAAAGAGTCTTCTTTTGCAACGGTATCGCCTACTTTGACCAATACCTCAATCACATCGACGCTATCGAAGTTGCCAATATCAGGGACGATCACTTCTACTAAATTGCTCATGCCAACCCCTTAAAGTAACAATCGACGAACGTCGGATAACATCATGCGCAAGTGGCTAGTGAAGCGAGCGCCATCTGCACCATCAATTACTCGGTGGTCGTATGAAAGGGACATTGGCAAGATGAGGCGTGGCTCAAACCCCCCAGTTTCTTTGTTGTAAACTGGTTGGAATGTTGAGCGTGACACCCCCAAAATCGCTACTTCGGGGCAATTGATAATCGGGGTAAACATGGTGCCGCCAATCCCGCCTAGGCTAGAGATGGTGAAGCAACCGCCTTGCATTTCTTCAATCTTCAACTTGCGTTCACGCGCTTTGCCAGACAAGTCTGCCAAGTCACGAGCAATATCGAGTACGTCTTTTTTATCTACATCTCTCACTACCGGCACGACCAAACCATCTGGTGTGTCGCATGCGAAGCCTACGTTGAAGTAGTTCTTCATAATCAAACTATCGCCATCAGCAGAAAGCGATGCGTTGAAGTTTGGATAAGTGCGAAGCGCATTCACAACCGCTTTCATCAAAAAAGCGAGGAGCGTTAATTTAGCGCCGCGTTTTTCAGCGTCAGCCAACATTGATTTACGGAAGTCTTCCAAATCAGTAATGTCAGCTTCGTCGAATTGCGTCACATGCGGTGCAGTCACCCAATTGCGGTGCAAGTTTGCACCCGATAATTTTTTGATACGTGAAAGTGGTTTGTGTTCAATTTCGCCAAATTGGCTGAAATCAATCACTGGCATTGCCAATGTGGTTAAACCAGAACCCATATTCTCAGAGCGAGGCTTAGCAAGCTCCCCTTTGACAAAGGCTTGCACGTCTTCTTGGCTAATACGGTTTTTAGGGCCGGTGCCACGCACTAAGCTTAAATTCACACCGAGCTCACGTGCGAACTTACGCACGGACGGGCTCGCATGTGCCAATTTGCCATCTGCTGCTACTGCGCTTGCGCCAATTGGATTAGGCGTTGCTTGTGGTTGAATGACTTTCGGCACTTCAGGCACAGGGCGTGATGGCTCTGGAATGGTGACTGGTTTTTCGTCAACCGTGACAGTCGCTACCACTGGCGTTGTACTTGGTTGTGCGGCAGGCTTTTCTGCAGGCGCATCTTCAGAAGCATCTAGTGTCAAAATTAAACCGCCTTGAGCGGCTTTGTCGCCAACTTTCATACTAATACTTTTCACTACGCCACCAAATGGCGCAGGAATGTCCATCGACGCTTTGTCAGATTCTAACGTGATGAGGGAGTCATCTTTTGTAACAGTGTCACCTTCTCTGACGAGTAACTCGATGACATCAACGCTATCAAAGTTACCAATATCCGGGACAAGAACTTCTTTAATTGCCATGCTGTTATTCCTTAAGAGAGTCTTCTCTGTATAAGCTAAATTGCAGCTTAAACTGTTGTTGGATTAGGGCGGCTTGCGTCGATTTTATATTTCTTAATCGCTTCAGCTGCTTTGCTTGCAGGCAGTTTGCCTTCGTCCGCTAATGCTTTAAGCGCGGCAAGCACCACATAATATCTATCCACTTCAAAGAAGCTACGGAGCGCTTCACGGCTATCACTGCGGCCGTAACCATCAGTACCGAGTGACACAAAACGCTGGGGCACAAAGTTACGGATTTGGTCTGCAAATGATTTCATATAGTCGGTTGATGAAATCACAGGGCCTTCAGCACCGCTCA
>RFOR01000132.1 GCA_009926525.1 Methylophilaceae bacterium | reverse complement strand
GTACCGCGCTTCATTGAGTCTTCTACAGAGCGAACGATTAGGCGCTCACCTAGTTCTGCGGCACGTTGGTCGCGGAACTCAATCACTTCTTTGTAGTTGTGGCCAGTATCAATGTGCATCAGCGGGAAAGGAAAGCGCCCTGGACGGAACGCTTTTTCCGCAAGGCGCAAGATACATAATGAATCTTTACCGCCAGAGAATAGCAATACAGGGTTTGAGCATTGGCCTGCAACTTCACGCAAAATGTGAATCGCTTCCGCTTCTAGCCAATCAAGATGGCTAAGGGTTGTTTTGTTTGCTGTTGTCATAGTTTCAACTACTTAATTTCAATAGGATTGTTTGTTACTTCGTTTTTTTAACATGCAGGCCACATTCTTTGCTGGTTGGGTTTTCCCACCACCAGCGGCCGGCACGCACATCTTCACCAATGGCGACTGCGCGCGTGCAAGGTGCACAGCCAATGCTAGGATAGAAGGCGTCATGCAATTTGTTATAAGGTACTTCGTGCAGGCGAATATAGCCCCACACTTCTTGTTCGGTCCAATCACTCAGTGGATTGAATTTTTGTAACTTGTTGCCTTCGTCAAACTCTTGCACGGGTAAATGAGCACGTGTTGTGGCTTGCTCTGCACGCATACCGGTAATCCAAGCTTGTTTGCCATTGAGTGCACGTTGAAGTGGCTCTACTTTGCGCATGTGGCAACATGCCTTGCGTAGATCAATGCTCTCGTAAAAAGCGTTGATGCCTTTGCTCTGTACGTATTGCTCAACCACTTCATGCTTAGGGAAATACACTTTAAGTTTGGTGCTGTATGTATTTTCTGCCTCAGCCATCAATGTGTAAGTTTCAGCAGGTAAACGCCCAGTATCGAGTGAGAAAATATCAATCGCGAGTTTTTCACGCATAATGATGTCAGTGATCACCATGTCTTCAGCACCAAGGCTATTGGCAAAGGTAATAGCTGGAAACTTTGTTGCAGCTTCTTTAAGTACTTTTAATACTGCTGCGCGCTTGGTTATTACAGATGCCTTGAGTCCATCTGTCAGCGCTGGACTTGTCGCTGGATTTTTAGCGGCTGAACGAATCATGGATACGTCACCAAACATTAGCGGTTTGTCCTGCGCCAAGCTGGCTGTGCAATATCAACCGCACCTTGATATGGCTCGCTAAAGTCTTTTAGGCTTGCTAAAGCTTCAGTTGCTGAGCGGTCAGCGCGGATTAAATAGCTAGTAAAGCCTGAGCGTTTTAAGAAGAATAGTTGGTCGCGCAATACATCACCAACCGCTCGCAGCTCATTCTTAAAGCCATAACGTGTGCGAAGTAGGTTGCCGATAGTGAAAATGCGGCCATCTGCAAAGCGTTCGACATAAACAGCCACTAATGCAAACGTGTTAATGTCTTTAACTTCAGCAATCACATCTTCAATCGCTTCGTGTGTGGCAATTAACAGGCCAATTTCACCTTGGCTAACACGGATAGCAAGTAGGTCTTTATTGGCTCGCCAGACGGCAAAAGGCACCAACACTTTACCAGCTGGAATTTGCGTTGCGGCGATTTGCTCTGCGGTGAAGGTTTCTTCGCCCGTGAGCTTAAATAGCACCACTTTGCCAGCTTGTTTACGAACGGTTTCTTCTCCTAAAGTGGGTGGGGTAACACGTGTCCATTCATCAGCAACGATAGCAGTGTCTTTAATTAAATTAGACATTCGCGGCCTCCTTGCTGGCATAAACATGGGCTTTGAATGGTGGCACACCAATACGGCGCACGGTATCAATAAAGCGCTCTTCTGGCGTCCGCTCTTGGATATACACTTCAATCAAGCGCTGAACCACGCCTGGCATTTCGTCTGCTGAGAATGAAGGGCCAATCACTGAGCCGATGCTTGCGTCATTACCTTGTTTGCCGCCAATGGTGACTTGGTACCATTCTGAGCCGTC
>RFOR01000131.1 GCA_009926525.1 Methylophilaceae bacterium | reverse complement strand
GGTCAACCTGATCCAGCAAAAATTCGCACACGCTTCCCACCAGAACCAAATGGCTATTTGCATATTGGTCACGCAAAAAGCATTTGCTTAAATTTCGGTTTAGCGCGCGATTATGAGGGTGTTTGTCACATGCGCTTTGATGACACCAATCCCGAAAAAGAAGAACAAGAATACGTTGATAGCATCACCGAGATGGTGCAATGGCTGGGCTTCGGCTGGGAGGCTTTTGGAAAGTCACATTTGTATTATGCGAGCAATTATTTTGAAATGATGTACCAAGCGGCTGAAGCATTAATCAGCGCAGGCAAAGCTTATGTGGATGAACAATCTGCTGAAGAGATGCGTATTAATCGAGGCACACTCACTGAAGCCGGTAAAAACTCTCCTTGGCGTGACCGCTCTATTGAAGAAAATTTGAGCAAGTTCCGCGAAATGCGCGATGGCAAACATGCAGATGGCAGCATGGTACTGCGTGCCAAAATCGATATGGCTTCGCCTAACATCAATCTGCGTGACCCAGCGATTTACCGCATTAAACGCGCGCACCACCACAACACTGGTGACAAGTGGTGCATCTATCCAATGTACACCTTTGCACATCCGCTTGAAGATGCATTTGAAGGTATTACGCATTCCATTTGCACGCTTGAGTTTGAAGACCAGCGACCTTTCTACGATTGGGTATTAGAACGCTTAGCTGAAGCTGGCATGCTTGCGCATCCGCTTCCCAAACAATATGAATTTGCGCGCTTAAATCTCACTTACGTCGTACTTTCAAAACGTAAATTAATTGATTTAGTGGAAAACAAACATGTCGCTGGTTGGGATGACCCTCGCTTACCAACATTAGCTGGCGCACGTCGTCGCGGCTATACACCTGAAGGCTTCCGCTTGTTTGCTGACCGGATTGGCGTTTCAAAGTCAGACTCTTGGATTGAATACACTATCCTTGAAGACTGCATGCGCGAAACGCTTAACCTTTCAGCAGAGCGCCGTATCGCAGTTCTTGACCCCATTAAACTCGTGATTGATAACTACCCAGTCGACTCTAATGGAAAATCACAATCAGAAGATTGCTTTGCACCAAATCACCCACTCAAACCAGAGCTAGGCAAACGCACAATACAACTTACCAAAGCCCTATGGATTGAACGCGAAGACTTTATGGAAGAGCCAAGCAAAGGCTTTTTCCGTTTGGCGCCAGATGGTTTGGTGCGTTTACGGTATGGCTATGTGGTTAAATGTACTGGTTTTGACAAAGACGCGAACGGTATCGTCACGACCGTGCACTGCGAATACCTTCCAGACACCAAATCAGGCACACCAGGATCCGATAGCGTCAAAGTGAAGGGCAACATCCATTGGGTATCTGCTAATCACGCCTACGAAGCTGAAATTCGCATGTACGACCGATTGTTCAAAGAAGCACACCCAGGCGCTGGCGATCGTGACTACTTGGATGACATTAATCCAAACTCAGTCACCACCATCACCGCACAGTTAGAATTAAGCTTAAAAGACGCACAGCCTGCGGAAAGCTTCCAATTTGAACGTCACGGTTATTTTGTGGCGGATATAAAAGATAGCGTAACAGGCAAGCCCGTTTTTAACAGAACTGTAACGCTTAAAGATACTTGGCAGAAATAAGATGAAAATCAGCGCATTAATGCAATTGTGACAGCTTGTCATAATCGGCCTCATGCGCCGCCAGCGCTCACCCCCCCCCAGAAAGCCAATAGCATCTTGGCTTAGCCTGGTAACTTAGGTGCAAAATGGGCTAACTATCAATAGTCCGAAAGTACTATAAAACTTCACAAATATGTCATCATTTTTGTAATATGATCTAACTTAAGATTTTGTTAAAGTAATTAATATTTTATTGAGGTGTTTGGAATGAAGAAATCAATCCTACAACTGTCTGTAGCAATCGCTTTAGCT
>RFOR01000014.1 GCA_009926525.1 Methylophilaceae bacterium | reverse complement strand
TTGGATGCTGAAGATGCTTTAACAAAAGTTAAATCGCTTGGTTTGACTGATGCGGTGATCGGTAATTAATGACTAGTTTTGATTATTTAGTGCTCGCAATTATTGGGCTTTCCATATTCTTTAGTATTATGCGTGGCTTGGTACGTGAAGTCTTGGCGCTGATTGGCTGGATCGCAGCATTTTTTGTCGCGAAGACTTATACTCTAGAGCTGTCGCCATTGTTACCCAGAGCCATTCCCACCGAAACATTGCAATACCTTGCGGCCTTCATCATTTTATTCTTGGCAACTTTATTAGTGAGTAGTTTGCTTGCGATTGCATTGTCGCAAATATTCGAAAAAGTGGGTTTGAGTTTTATAGATCGTGGATTGGGGGCTATTTTTGGCACCCTGCGTGGTTTAATGATTGTTGGTGTGCTTGTATTTTTAGGTGGGTTAACTGACTTTCCTAAACAGAGCGCTTGGCGTAATGCCATGTTTAGTGCGCCATTAGAAGCAATGGTTTTAAGTGCATTGCCATGGGTGCCAAAAGCAATCGCGGACCGAGTAAAGTACGATTAGCAAATAATCTAGCTGCTATCAGCCTAAGGCATTGTAAAATGTAGGCTGATGTTGTGCGTTAAAGCAGTAGATTCCAAATAAAACTTTAGTTACAAAGGCAAAATAAATAATGTGCGGAATTATCGGTATTGTCGGTAAAAATCCAGTTAACCAGTTGCTTTATGATGGTTTGTTGGTATTACAGCATCGTGGTCAAGATGCAGCAGGGATAGTCACCTGCGATGGCAATACCTTCTACATGCACAAAAATAACGGTCTTGTACAAGATGTATTCCAAACACGCCACATGCGTAGCCTTCAAGGAAATGCTGGTATTGCGCATGTGCGTTATCCTACTGCTGGCTCATCATCTGCAGCCGAGGCGCAGCCTTTTTATGTGAACTCTCCGTTTGGTATTGTGCTTGGCCACAATGGCAACTTGACCAACTCTGCACAATTAAAACAAGAGATGTTCCGACAAGACTTACGTCACATCAACACAAACTCAGATTCTGAAGTCTTGTTAAACGTGTTAGCGCATGAGATCGAACATACGGCACATAGCGCAGTACTCAATTCAGACATGATTTTTGATGCCGTTGCAGGTGTGCATAAGCGTGTTAAAGGCGCTTACGCGGTTGTCGCGATGGTGGCCAATTTCGGCTTACTTGCTTTCCGCGATCCGCATGGTATTCGTCCTTTGGTGATTGGTAAGTTAGAAACTGAAAAAGGTGTTGAATATATCGTCGCTTCTGAAAGTGTTGCACTTGATGTGCTTGGCTTTAAGTTGGTGCGCGATGTCGAACCGGGTGAAGCAGTATTCATTGATATGGACGGTAACTTCTATTCACGTCAATGCGCTGAAAATGCAGCACTAACACCATGTATTTTCGAATACGTCTATCTAGCGCGTCCTGACTCATTGATCGATGGCGTTTCTGTGTATCAAACACGTTTGCACATGGGCGAAAGCCTTGCTGAAAAGATTAAGCGTGAATGGAAAGACTTAAAGATTGATGTGGTAATTCCGATCCCAGATACTAGTCGTCCAAGTGCATTGCAGTTGGCGAATGCGCTCAATGTCACCTACCGTGAAGGCTTTATTAAAAATCGCTACATTGGTCGTACATTTATTATGCCTGGCCAAGCATTACGTAAAAAGTCAGTGCGCCAAAAACTCAATCCAATTGGTATGGAGTTTAAAGGCAAAAATGTATTGCTTGTGGATGACTCCATCGTGCGTGGCACCACTTCACAACAAATCGTGCAAATGGCGCGTGATGCGGGTGCTAGTAAGGTTTATTTTGCCTCAGCTGCGCCGCCAGTCCGTTTTCCTAATGTATATGGCATCGACATGCCAACACGTAATGAATTGCTTGCAACAGGTCGCACCGATGAACAAATCTGTAAAGAAATCGGGGCTGATGCATTAATTTATCAAGATTTGGATGCCCTAGTTTCAGCGGTGCAATTGAGTAATCCAAATATCAAATTGTTCGATTGCTCTTGCTTTGATGGTAAATATGTCACTGGTGACATCAATGAGGCATATTTGAACGTGATCGAGAATGCCCGTGGCGATGGGGAAAAGGTTAAAAAGCCAGCTAATTCCATCACACAGATGGACTTGAATCTGGTGAATGCCAAAGAGCATGAGGAAGAGGCTACTTAACGGACGCTCATCTCCCTTGCTTGACGTTCTAAAGCTTGAGGGATAGTATGGAAATGCGCTGATTTGAGTTGCTTAAAAGCATGGCTCAGCTTGCGGGCGCTAAATAAATTCAGCTAAAGCGAGTGCTAGTATCAGCAAACCCGTTTTAGCCTAATCGCAAAACGGGTTTTTTTATGTCTCAGTTGAGGCAAGTAGAGGTAATCACATGGCAACAAATATAGATTTGAATGGTTTTGATGAAAGCACATACCGGCCTGAGACGCTTGGGGTGCGTGCGGGTAATCAAATGACAGAATTCGGCGAGAATTCGGAAGCCTTGTTTCTAAATTCAAGCTTTCGGTTCAAGAATGCGGCACAAGCTGCAGCCCGATTTGGGGGTACAGAGCCTGGGAATATCTATTCTCGCTTCACCAATCCAACTGTGACGATGTTTCAAGATAAGCTCGCGGCTTTAGAAGGAGCGGAGCAGTGTGTTGCGACGTCTAGCGGCATGTCTGCTATTTTAGCTTGCGTGATGGGCTTGTGCAGTGCTGGTGACCATATTGTTGCTTCACGCAGTATCTTTGGTACTAGCGTTCAGCTCTTTAGTAATATTCTTAAGCGCTGGGGCTTGGAGGTGACTTTTGTGTCACTGACCGATCTTAATGAATGGCAAGGGGCGATTACACCGAAGACTAAATTGTTCTTCGTTGAGACACCCTCTAATCCTTTGACAGATGTGGCTGATATTTCAGCTTTAGCAAAAATCGCCCATGGTGCGAATGCCTTATTGGTCGTCGATAATTGCTTTTGTACGCCAGCGATACAGCGTCCATTAAAATTGGGTGCCGATATTATCATTCACTCTGCCACCAAGTATATTGATGGGCAGGGTAGATGCTTAGGTGGCGCTGTGCTGGGCTCAAAACTCCTCATGGAGCCAGTGTATGGCTTTTTGCGGACTGCGGGCGTCACCATGAGCGCATTCAATGCGTGGGTATTTTTAAAAGGACTTGAGACCTTATTTGTTCGTATGGAAGCGCATGCTAGAAATGCCTTTGCATTGGCCACTTGGTTAGAAGCGCAGCCACAAGTAGCGCGTGTATTCTATCCTGGGCTTAAATCGCATCCTCAACATGCGTTAGCCATGAAACAGCAATCGAGTGGTGGTGGTATCGTCAGCTTTGAAGTTAAGCCCAAAGCAGGCCAAACCGCACAAGAGGCGGCTTGGGCTCTGATTGATGCAACTAAGCTCATTTCAATTACCGCTAACTTAGGTGATGCAAAAAGCACCATTACCCATCCAGCGACAACGACGCATAGTCGTGTCACTGCAGAGGCAAGAGCCGCTGCTGGCATTACTGATGGCCTAGTTAGAATTGCTGTGGGATTAGAGCATGTGGACGACTTGATAGCAGATTTAGCTTCATTAACTTAATTAATCAAAAAATTGACCCATAAAAAAGGCGCCTAGGCGCCTTTTTTATTGCTTGCTGTTTTTACTTCTTTATCGCAATGTTCGGCCAAACATTTGGAGTGCTAATTGATAACCCGTTGCAGCCAGTTGTGGGTCATAGCGTTCACCTTCATCGCGCATAAAAGCATGTTGGCCGTTGAATTCGTGCCATGTGAATTTGAGATCAGTTGCATTTAGGTCGCTATATACTTTTGCGCGTCCTGCCGCAGGGATATGAGGGTCTTGTTTACCCCAAATCATCAGTAGCTCACCTTTGATTTTGTCCAAGTTTTCCATGCTGTGTTGTCCCGGCTTGTTTGGAATGACTTGAGTGTGTAAGTCTGTTGCATAGAAGCAAGCAGTTGATTTTACTTCTTTTTGAAGTGCAGCGCGGAAAGCCAAGTGCCCGCCAATACAGAAGCCCATGGCGCCAATGTCGCCAGTGCACCAAGCTTGTTTTTTAACAAATTCAATCATGGCTTGGTTGTCAGTGTCGTAGCCTTGAACGTCCTTTGCAGCTTTGTCAGCATTGCCTTTGTCGCGACCGGCATCGTCATAACCAAGCACGGTGCCAATCGGGTTGAGTTCGTGGAATACTTCAGGCACAAGTACTGCGTAACCATGACCTGCCATAAAACGAGCAGCGCGCTCAATCGGGCCTGTTTGTTGGAAAATTTCCGAATAAAATAAAATAGCAGGGTAAGCACCTTCGCCAGCTGGGCGGTGCACGTAGGTGCGCATAACACCGGTTGGCGTTGGTAAATCAACGATGTGGCTTTGAATGTTCACGAAGGTATCCTCAAAAATATTTTATTAATAGTGCATCTTATAGATAAGATTTTACAATATTTCAGCACGTATTGATGCATCAAGTGAGACAAGATTGCTTGGGGTATAATTGCGCTTATGCTAGAAATTTTAACACTCATCATTTCCATTCTTGCACTGCTATTGTTAGTTGTGTTGTTGCGCCAGTCTGCAAACAAACCAAATGCGGAAGGGGCTTTACTTGTTCAGCTCGAAGAAAAACATAGGGCGATGTTGCTTGACTTGAATGATGGTCTAAATAAATTAGGCGATAGGCTTAATGCTTCGTCTCAAGAATCTAGCGAGCGTCTTAGGGCTGCAGTTGCACAAGAGTTAGCCCAAACCCGCGAAGCGATGCAGGCCTTGCAAACAGCGCAAACTACTAGCCTTGCGCAAACGCGTGAAAACGTCATCGAAAAACTCCATACCACATTAGCTGAACAGGGTAAGGCAGAGCAGGAGCTCATTCAGGCCACAATGCGTCATGCAACTTTGCAACTGACAGCGAGTATTGAAAGCTTGAGTAAGGTGGTCGATACGCGGTTAGAAGAAATTAGCGGTAAAGTGACTGAGCGCTTAGATGAGGGGTTTAAGAAAACCAATGACACTTTTGTGCGTGTGATGGAGCGTTTGGCGACGATTGACAAAGCTCAAGAAAAGATTGATGGCTTAACGACTAATGTTGTCAGCCTGCAGGCCCTCTTGGGCGATAAGCGCTCACGGGGTGCTTTTGGTGAAGTGCAGCTTGAGGGCTTGGTGCGTAACGTAATGCCGAATGGTACTTATGAGATGCAGTACTCCCTTCCTAACGGCACGCGAGTCGATTGTGCCTTGTTCTTGCCTGAGCCTACTGGCATGGTGGCAGTAGACTCAAAATTCCCGCTTGAAAATTATCATCGTATGTACGAAAGCGGGGTGACGGATGCGGAAAAAATCACTGCACAGCGCCAGTTTAAAGCTGACGTTAAAAAGCATGTGGATGATATTGCGAGTAAGTACATTATTGCGGATGTCACATCAGATGGTGCGGTGATGTTTATCCCTGCAGAGGCGGTGTTTGCTGAGATTCACGCGAACCATCGTGACATTGTTGATTATGCAATGGCGAAGAATGTTTGGGTCGTATCCCCAACCACGTTGATGGCCGTATTGAATACGGCACGTGCCGTGCTTAAAGATGTGGAAACGCGTAAGCAGGTGCACATTATTAAAGAAGAGTTGGGTAAGTTAGGAAAAGAATTTGGTCGTTTTGATACACGGATGAAGAAGCTTGCAGACCACATTCGTTTGGCACATGAAGATGCGCAAGACGTACAAACGACTAGCCAAAAGATATCGCGTCGCTTTTCTCAGATTGAGCGCGTAGAGCTTGCTGGCGATGCAGCTTCGTTAGCGTTGCCCATTGATGAGATTGTCGATGTGGATGGGTTGGGAGCCGATTAATTGATTACCGTGCTGTATTTTGCGAGATTAAAAGAGTCACTTAACTACTCGACTGAAGAGATGGAATTGCCTGAGGGCGTTAAAACAATTGCGCAATTAAAAACACACTTGGCTAAGCGCGGTGAGGCTTGGGCTCATTTATTTAACGGCAAGCAAACCATACGTGCAGCCATTAATCACGCGCTTGTTGATGATGAGTCTGCTGTCAAAGATGGCGATGAAGTGGGCTTCTTCCCCCCGGTGACAGGCGGCTAATTTAATACGATGGCAGTACGTGTCCAAACTGAGAATTTTGATGTCGGCGCTGAAGTTAACGCCATGCGTCTTAGCCATCCTAATATAGGCGCAATTGTTTCCTTTGTTGGGCAAGTGAGAGATTTGAATGATGGTGACAATGTCGCATCCATGACCTTGGAGCATTATCCTGTGATGACTGAGAAGTCATTAGAAAGTATTGTAGAGCAAGCGAAAAACAGGTGGGCCATTGAAGATGCTTTAATTGTTCATCGTGTAGGAGAATTAAAGCCGCAAGATCAAATTGTGTTGGTCTTGGTGGCATCAGCCCACCGCAAAGATGCTTTTACTGCCTGTGAATTTATGATGGATTACCTAAAAACAGAAGCCCCGTTTTGGAAAAAAGAACAAACGCCCTCTGGTGAACGCTGGGTAGAAGCCAAAGACTCAGATGATCAAGCTAAAAGCCGTTGGCAGCAGTAAACAAGATTAACAATAAGAAAATACCTCATGTCATATTCCTTAAAAGCAGCACAACTCAATATCCCACTGCAGGCTAGCGAGCTTGGCTTTCTGAATACTTCATCATTGAATTTAGATGATTTTCCATTATGGGTCGGGCAGAAAGATGCTGAGCAGGCAGCTAATTTTGGGCTCAATATCTTTGAGCCAGGCTTCAATATGCTCGTGCTCGGTGAGTCGGGAAGTGGTCGAAGATCTTTGACTTTACAGGCTATTCAAGCAGCCTCAGCTCAACGTGCAAAACCAAATGATTTGGTCTTACTTTACCATTTTGAGACACCAGAGAAGCCGCTACCGCTTTATCTCAATGCTGGACATGGTGTGCGTCTTCGTAATGATATGGATGCCTTTATTCGTCAAATGATTAAAGTGATTCCCGCGCTTATTACACAGACTGCGTCTAAAGAATCTAAAGAAGAAGTGAAGTCTGACAAAGCCGCTAAAAAAGAAGACGCTAAAAAAGAAGACGCTAATCAAGTTGATGCGAATGATCAAGGTGTTGAAACAAAACTCGCGCAAGCATTAAAGCGCTCACTAGAAAAATTCTTTACTGAACAGTTCGCGCGTTTAATCATGATCGTGAAGGGGGATGCGAGTCCATTTGCGATGGCTGAGTTGCTTAAGTTCGACCTTTATCTAGCTGCCTTGATGCGCGATGTTTGTGAAAATATAGAAATCTTTAACCAAGGCTCAGGTAGTGACAATGAAGGATTGCTTGAGGGTTTCCTAGGTCGCTTCCGTGTCAATGTGATGGTGGATAATTCAGCTTATCTTGCTGGTGCAGATTTAGGCTCACCCGTTATCTTTGATGAAGATCCATCGTTCAGTTCCCTGTTTGGTGGGCTGGAAAGCGCTGATAGTAGTAGCAACACGGCTGACTTCATGCGCCTGCGCGCAGGTAACTTACTTAAAGCGCATGGTGGCACCTTGATGTTTTATCTGCGCGATATCAACGCAGATCAGCAATCCGGCAGTCAGATTTTAGAGAAGCTTCATCGTTTTTTACGTAATGGCACTATCCAAATTGAAGAGCCGAGTGGAGCGACAGGTCAGAACGCTGGGATTCATTTTGCCCCTGAGGCATTGTCTGCTCACGTCAAATTGGTATTAATTGCAACGCGCGAAGAGTATTACGCATTGCAAGATGAGCTTCCAGAGTTTGCACGTTACTTCCAAATCAAAGTGGACTTTGTGGAAAGTATGCCGGCTAATCAAACGGCTTACTCAGCGCTATCTGGATTGATCGCAAAATTTTGCCATCAATATGCCCTAAAACCATTTGATGCTGATGCTGTAGTGAAGCTTATCCGCTTTATGCAGCGCACTATTGATGATCAATCGCGAATTGGTACGCGCTTCTCCTTGCTAGAAAAGTTAGTGCTCGAGAGTGCCGTGATGGCGAATGTTGCCGCCTCAGAATTTGTGCGTGCCGATGATGTGCAATCGGCTTTAGATGCCCGTAGAAAGCGCCACAATAGTCCAGAACGTCAACTGCGTGAATCGATGATTGATGGCGAGGTGATGATTAATGTAACGGGCGAGCAGGTCGGTCAGATCAATGGGCTAACCCATATCGACTTGGGCGACTTGAGTTTCGGTTCACCTGTACGTATATCGGCGAGATGTTATGCAGGGGCCGAGGGGGTCATTAATATCGACCGCGAGGTGGCAATGACAGGGCCTAACCACGATAAGGGCCTCATGATCCTGCGTAGCTGGCTCTCTGCAAGCTTTAGTAGCCTCACGCCTTTGTCGCTCACTGCGTCCTTGGTGTTTGAGCAGGAGTATTACGGCGTAGAGGGTGACTCTGCTTCGTGTGCGGAGCTTTATGCTTTGCTTTCTGCGTTATCTGGCGTGCCAATTAAACAGGGCTTGGCGGTGACGGGGGCGATGAACCAGCATGGTGAGGTCATGGCCATCGGCGGACTTAATGAAAAAATTGAAGGCTACTTCCGAATTTGTAAGGCCATCGGCTTGGATGGCAAGCAGGGCGTGTTGATTCCTAGTCGCAATCTCGCCCACCTGTTACTTGATGATGAAGTCATCGAGGCAGTCCAAGCTGGTCAGTTTCATATTTATCCTGTGAGCAATGTGCTCGAGGCAATTGAACGCCTCACGGATCAACCTGCAGGTGACTTGTCTGGTGAGCGATATGCTGAACACTCAGTCCTTGGTCGTGCACAGCATCACTTAGAGACCTTCCGAATGGCCTTGCAGCACAACCGTGCGATTCAGTTAAATCCACCACGTTAAAGTTAAGTATGGCGCAAGATAATATTGCAGATGGTAAATGCCGCTTAGATAAATGGCTGTGGGCTGCGCGTTTCTATAAGACACGTAGCCTCGCGACCGACGCGATTGATGGCGGTAAGATTCATGTGGATGGCGACCGTGTTAAGCCAGCAAAAGAAGTGCGCGTGGGGCAAGTGATCCACATCCGCCGCAAGGATCTTGATATGGAAGTGGTGGTGAAAGCCTTATCAGTGAAGCGCGGGGGTGCGCCTGAGGCTGCTCTTCTGTATGAGGAGACGCAAGAGAGCGCCGCCAAACGAGATAACGCGGCCGTGACGAGGGAGGCGGATCATGCTAAGCGTGAAAGAGGGGCGGGGCGACCCACCAAGCGGCAACTCCGGGACATTAAGAAGTTTACGGGAATTAGTCATTATTAAAAAAGGCGACCAATGTGTCGCCTTTTTCTTTGTGCTAGATTGTTAGTCCGAGTGGTCGGTGTAGGGGAACTTCACGTGACCGTAACGCACAATCAAAATGGCTAAGGCAATTAAGAGAATAGAACCCGATAGCGCCCACATGCGGAACGCGTCCAGCTCCTTAATCTCTAGCACCAAGAAGCGCGCCAAAGCGATGATGCCAATGTAGAGTGGGTAGCGCACGGGTAGATTGCCGGAGCCGAGGTAGTGACCCAGCATGGACATCACCTCTAGGTAGAGGAACATGAGCAGTAAGTCGCCCACGGTCAGCGCTTTAGCTTCCCAGATGTGGGTAATCTCCTGAACCACGGCAAATATGGTGGCGATAGCGATGATGATGAGGACAACTTGGCCAACCAAGCTTAGGCCACGCTGGGTGAGTTTGGTGAAGTGGTTTGGGGTCATTTCCTGGCTCGAATCAATAAATGGATAATTCAATTATATCGCTGAATACCTACCGTGCCCATTCTTTTGGGGTGGTCGATAAATGGTATTAGCGTGCATTAGATTGGGGCATTGATAATTTTTTTCAATGAATCCAGTGGATTACAGAAAAGTGCGCTCTCTTTTTCCAGGAAAGTTTGAGTTAATGTGTTGCGAAAATAGTGTTATTAACCATACTGTTTGCAGTATTCTTAGTGGTGTGATTAAATAGGATTTAATCGTCATAGTTGAGGAACGGTCATGTCTGATATCAGTGCAAATGATCTTAAGGTGAGGGGGGTCGCGAGTATCGAGGCGGGTCTTGCAGATGCAAGTGAGGCCATCATCTCGGTGCGCGGACATAAGCGCTTTGTTGTGATGGATGTAGCGCACTATGAGTACCTCAGGGAGTGCGAGCTCGAGGCCGCGCTGTCGCAATCTCGTGCCGATATGAACGCAGGTAGGTTCGTTATCGAGACGCCGGAGGAGCACCTCGCTAGACTTGAACGCTCTGTATGACTTATCGGCTTGTCTTCACGGAAACTTACAACCGATACGCGCTACGTTGGTTGAAGCGCCACCCCGACCTTAGGGGGCAGTACCTCAAGACCTTACAGCTATTGGAGTCCAATACCTTCCATCCCTCACTCAGGCTGCACGGGTTGAGTGGTCGACTGCAGGGGCTACACTCAATTTCTATCAATCTTTCTTATCGCATCACCTTGGAGTTGCTGATTCAGAAACGGGATGTGATTCTGATCAATATTGGTGACCATGATCAGTTGTATTAGTTGTTATAATCACAAGTATAGATTATCGAGAAAAACCTAT
>RFOR01000130.1 GCA_009926525.1 Methylophilaceae bacterium | reverse complement strand
GAGGGCGTAACAATACTCGATTACGCCTTAAAAATCAATCTAAGCTTCTTCTAACTCAAACGCTTTGTGAAGCACACGAACGGCGAGTTCCATGTATTTTTCATCAATCACAACCGCGATTTTAATCTCGCTCGTTGAAATCATTTGGATGTTGATGCCTTCTTCAGCAAGTGTGCGGAACATTTGGCTTGCGATGCCCACGTGTGAGCGCATGCCTACACCAACGATAGATACTTTAGCGATTTTGTCATCACCACGGATTTCACGTGCGCCGATGTGCCCTTGTACTTGGTTAAGGATGCCAAGTGCTTTTGTCATATCGTTTTTGTGCACAGTGAATGTGAAGTCTGTTGTGCCGTCTGCCCCCATGTTTTGGATAATCATGTCGACGTCAATTTTTGCATCTGCCACTGGGCCTAAGATTTGGTAAGCGATACCTGGTTTGTCTGGCACGCCTAGTACCATAATTTTTGCTTCGTCTCGGTTAAACGCGATGCCTGAGATGATTGGTTGTTCCATGTTGCTGTCCTTATTTTCGGGATCTTCAAATGTGATGAGTGTGCCTTCGCCATCCTCTTCAAAGCTTGAGAGCACACGTAGTTTTACTTTGTATTTGCCGGCAAATTCGACTGAGCGGATTTGTAATACTTTTGAGCCTTGACTGGCAAGCTCAAGCATTTCTTCAAAAGTAATCGACTTTAAGCGACGTGCTTCTGGCACCACGCGCGGGTCGGTTGTGTAAACGCCGTCAACGTCAGTGTAGATTTGGCATTCATCCGCTTTAAGCGCTGCAGCTAAGGCTACGCCAGTGGTATCTGAGCCGCCACGACCTAGCGTTGTGATGTTGCCGTTTTCATCCACACCTTGGAAGCCAGCGACAACAACGACATTGCCAGCATCTAAGTCTGCACGTATGCGTTCTTCATCAATGCGCAGAATACGTGCTTTGGTGTGAGCATTGTCTGTCACGATGCGGACTTGTGAGCCTGTGTAGCTTTTTGCTTTTAGGCCAAGTTCCATTAGTGCCATTGCTGTTAGGCCAATAGTCACTTGCTCACCTGTGGCGACCATCACGTCTAATTCACGTGGGTCTGGCTCAGGCATGATTTCTTTGGCCAAGTTAATCAATCGATTGGTTTCACCTGACATCGCCGAAACAACCACGACGATTTGATGGCCGAGTGCTTTGAAACGTGCCACGCGACGCGCTAAGTTTTTAATGCGATCTGGGCTACCAACTGAGGTGCCGCCGTATTTTTGAACAATGAGTGCCATAATTTTTACTGTTTAAGGTTAATTAAGTTTTTGTTGAACCCACGCTTGCACGCTTGCAAGTGCTTGAGGTAATTGACTAGGCTCAGTGCCGCCAGCCATTGCCATATCTGGCTTGCCGCCACCTTTGCCACCCACTTGGCTCGCCACATGATTGACCAAGTCTCCTGCTTTAAGTTTCGCGATGACATCTGGCGTGACCCCTGCCGCAAGGCTGACTTTACCGTCAATGACGCTAGCTAAAACGATAGCCGCAGATTTAAGCTTATCTTTCAGCTTGTCCATGGTTTCGCGCAAGGCGTTTGCATCAGCGCCTTCTAATGTTGCCGCAAGTACTTTAACGCCGTTAATTTCTATTGCTTGATCTGCAAGGTCGTCGCCTTGCGAGGAGGCTAATTTAGATTTTAAGCGGGCAAGTTCTTTTTCGAGGGATTTTTTATCTTCTTGAAGCGCATTTACTGCTGTTTCAACTTGCCCAGCGCCTGCTGATACTTTCAAATGTCTGGCAACTATATGAAATTCCTGTAGCTGATTGTTTATCATTGCAAGTGCATTTGTACCAGTAGTGGCCTCAATACGTCTCACGCCAGCAGCGACTCCGCTTTCAGCATAAATTTTAAAAACACCAATGTCTCCAGTCCGGCTTACGTGGGTACCACCACAAAGT
>RFOR01000129.1 GCA_009926525.1 Methylophilaceae bacterium | reverse complement strand
TCGCCGTTGGTTGAAAGCACCTCAAATTGGTGCTCGCCATCGATGCTTGAAATCTCGATGATAGAAACGTCAAATGTACCGCCACCCAAGTCGTAAACTGCAATTTTGCGGTCGCCTTCTTGTTTGTCTAGCCCGAATGCCAATGCAGCTGCAGTTGGTTCGTTGATGATACGTTTCACTTCTAAGCCAGCAATACGGCCAGCATCTTTAGTCGCTTGACGTTGGCTGTCGTTGAAGTAAGCCGGCACAGTAATTACTGCCTCTGTCACTTCTTCGCCTAAGTAGTCTTCCGCAGTTTTCTTCATCTTGCGTAAAACTTCCGCAGAGATTTGTGGTGGCGCCATCTTGTTGCCGCGCACTTCTACCCATGCATCGCCGTTATCTGCTTTAGCAATCGAGTAAGGCATCAAGTTGATGTCTTTTTGAACTTCTTTTTCATCAAAACGGCGACCAATTAAACGCTTAACCGCGAACAAGGTGTTTTTAGGGTTGGTCACTGCTTGGCGCTTAGCTGGTGCACCAGTTAAGATTTCGCCGTCATCTTGGTAAGCGATGATAGATGGTGTGGTGCGGCCGCCTTCAGCGTTTTCAATCACGCGTGGTTTGCCGCCTTCCATGACGGCAACGCAAGAGTTGGTGGTGCCTAAGTCAATACCGATAATTTTACCCATGAGATGATTTCCTCTTTAAATAATTAGTTAATTCAAAATTTCTATGTACTGTTAATGGGGGTATGTTTGTATCTTTCAAGTCCCCATTTAAATTAGTTGTAAAACCGACTTAAAAAATTAGTCTTTTGCTTTGACGACCATCACTAGCGCTGGTCGTAAAACGCGTTCATTCAATGTGTAGCCTTTTTGTAAAACGCTGTGAACAGTGTTTGGCTCGCCTTCGGCTTCAATCGCGCTAATCGCCTGATGTTTGTTAGGGTCAAATTTTTCGCCAACAGGGTTCACTTCAGCGATGTTAAATTTTTCGAATACGCTGAGTAGCTGTTTTGAAGTGAGCTCAACGCCATCCTTGTAGCTCTCAACCGTTGCGTTCGCTACACCAAGAGCCGCATCCAAGCTGTCTTTAACTGCTAAAAGCTCACCAGAGAATTTCTCAAGCGCATATTTACGCGCCTTGTCGATGTCATCAGTCGCGCGTCTGCGGATGTTTTCGCCTTCAGCTTTTGCATAGAGCACAGCGGCTTGTTGCTCAGCTAATTGAGCTTCTAATTCTGCAATACGCGCTTCAGGTCCTTGTTCTGTTTCAACAGAAGCTTCTGTTGTATTTTCAGTTTCAGGCGTTTGGTTTTGGTCTTCTTGCTGCATAAAAATCCCTTACGTGTAGTAATTTGTTTTGACGATGAATGCTAAATGGGGATGGCGCAGATGATTACAAGAGTAAAAACTAAATTTTGATGAAAAATTTAAGACTGTGTTTATTTTCGAACTTAATTTCGAACTTTGTAGCGGTCGTAAACCCACATGTATTGAGAAGGGCATTGTGCAATAGCTTTTTCGATCTCTTGATCAAGCTCACCTAATTCAATTGCAGACTTTAAAACTTTGAGTGTATTTACTAGCTCATCTTTACTGCCTAATTCCACTGCTGTTTTATCTTTAGCAAGATGAATAGCTTTTGAACCATATTTAACAGCTACGCAAAGTTTTCCTTCTTCATTGGTAAACCACCAAGGTCTAACACGCTTTTCTAGTTCAACTGTTTTACGATCACCATCAGCCGTGGTAATTGTTTTAAAACGTTTACTAGCGTATGTGCCACCTGATGCCTGTGCTTCTGCTAGCTGGATCTGTTCCCAGATTTTAGTAGTCAGCTTGTTACGCTTCTGCTGTATCACTGGCATAGATGTAGGCTTTGTTGCGTTGGTTAATTTTAAACTTGTTAATGTGCTCATTTATTTTCTCCTTTTAAGTTAATGGGCATATATAAAGTTAATGTCGGCTAAT
>RFOR01000128.1 GCA_009926525.1 Methylophilaceae bacterium | reverse complement strand
TTAACTTTGCCGCTACTCTCATTTGGCGGCACTGGTATTTTGGCAAATTGTGTGGCGATGGCCGTATTGCTCCGTATTGATTGGGAAAATAAACGTCTGTTTAAAGGTATTCAGGTATGAGTACCAAAACGCTCATGGTGATGGCAGGCGGCACAGGTGGACATGTTTATCCAGCGATGGCTGTGGCCGACCATTTAAAAGCAGAGGGCTGGAATATTGTTTGGCTGGCGACTGAAGGCGGCATGGAAAACCGCTTAATAGAGGGCAAAGGCTATCAAAAAGCCATGATGAGCATGCAAGGCGTGCGCGGTAAAGGCATATTGGGTTGGCTGTTGTTGCCGATTAAATTAGCTAAAGCCCTGAGCCAAAGCTACAAAGCAATGCGCCAGTATCAGCCAAATGTGGTGCTTGGTATGGGGGGGTTTGCAGCGTTTCCAGGTGGTTTGATGGCGCGCTTACTGGGCAAGCCTTTAGTGATACATGAGCAAAACTCAGTAGCCGGTTTAACCAATAAATTGATGGCGAAAATCGCTATACGTGTATTGGCAGCTTTTCCTAATGCGCTAAATAAAGCGAACGTGATTGGGAATCCAGTGCGTGCAGATATTGCTGAATTGGCTGAGCCAGAAACGCGCTTTGGCATGCATAAAGGGGTGTTAAGAGTTTTGGTGGTGGGTGGAAGTTTGGGGGCACAAGCCTTGAATGACTTAATACCAGAAGCTTTGGCTGCAATGCCAGCAGAAGCAAGACCGAATGTGATTCACCAAGCAGGCCTAAAGCATATCGAGGCGTTGCAAAGTAATTACACAAAACATGGGGTGGATGCTGAATGCAGAGCATTTATTGAGAATATGGCAGATATGTATGCATGGGCAGACTTTGTGATTTGCCGAGCAGGAGCGATGACAGTGGCGGAATTATCAGCAGTAGGCTTAGGAAGCTTGTTGGTGCCATTTCCCTTTGCCGTGGATGACCATCAAACCACCAACGCAGCTTATTTGGCAGACCATAAAGCAGCATTTTTAATACAACAAAAAGCATTAACAGTAGAAAAACTAGTGAATATTTTGACGACATTAACCCGTGAGAATTGTTTAAGCATGGCAAATAAGGCGCGTGCTTTAGGCAAACCAACAGCAACGACGGATTTAGCACGGGTTTGTATGGAGGTGGCCGCATGAAGCATAAAGTGAAAAATATTCATTTCATCGGTATTGGTGGCTCCGGAATGAGTGGCATTGCTGAAGTGTTAGTGAACTTAGGGTTCAAGGTGACTGGCTCAGACTTGGCGAGCAATAGTGTCACTGCAAGGTTGCAAGCCGCTGGTGCAACTGTTTATCAAGGCCATCAAAAAGAAAATTTAACTGATGCCGATGTGGTTGTTGTTTCTAGCGCAGTGAATGAAGCCAACCCTGAAGTAAAAGAAGCGCGTGCGCGTGGTATTCCAGTGGTGCCACGTGCCTTAATGTTGGCAGAGTTGATGCGCTTTAGACAGGGTATCGCGGTAGCTGGCACGCATGGCAAAACAACGACGACGAGTTTGATTGCCAGCATTCTAGCTGAAGCAGGCATGGACCCAACCTACGTAATTGGCGGCAAGCTGGAATCAGCCAATGCCAATGCAAAGCTCGGCACGGGTGAATATATCGTGGCTGAAGCAGATGAGTCTGATGCTTCTTTCTTGCATCTCACCCCAGTAATGGCGGTGGTGACCAATATCGATGCTGATCACATGGACACATACGAGCATAGTTTCGATAAGCTCAAAACTGCCTTTGTGGACTTCGTTCAGCAATTGCCGTTTTGGGGCATGGCAGTGGTGTGTGTGGATGATGCCAATATCCGGGAAATTTTGCCACGGCTTACCAAGCCAGTCATGACTTATGGCTTTAGCGAGGCTGCGCGTGTGAGAGCGATTAATGTAGTCGCAGATAATGGCCAAATGCATTTTACCGTCCAACGTATTAATGGCGTAACGACTGAATTTGATGTGACATTGAATTTGCCAGG
>RFOR01000127.1 GCA_009926525.1 Methylophilaceae bacterium | reverse complement strand
TTTGGTAACGTACTCGGAAGTAGCGGTAGCGTTATCCCTAAATTTAGGCAGCAGATCTCAGAGGGTGGTCCGATTACAGTAACGCATCCAGAGATTACCCGCTACTTTATGTCCATCCCTGAGGCGGCGCAGCTTGTGATGCAAGCCGGGTTGATGGGTAAGGGCGGCGAGATCTTTGTCCTCGATATGGGGGAGCCCGTCAAGATCGTAGACCTGGCAAGGGATATGATCAAGCTCTCTGGCTTTACCGAGGACGAAATCAGGATCGAGTTTTCAGGGCTGCGGCCTGGCGAGAAGCTCTACGAGGAGCTGCTTGCCGACGACGAACAATCGCTTCCGACCCCACACGAGAAGCTTCGCATCGCCTCGGCAAGGACCGTAGACGCGAAGTGGGTTGGCTTACTTCTCAAGTGGATATCTACTACGCTCGGGAAGGATGAGCGGCTCGTTAAGGAAGAACTCAGGACTTGGGTAGAGGAGTACCAGGGCGACGTTAACGCGCGCTAATGCCGCTTAGCAAACATGCGCTTGCTTAACGCTAATTTCAAATAAAATGTTTCTCATAATTGACAAATAGTCATTTTTGTTTATTATGGGAAACATTATGAATCAAACCCCTCCCATTAATACCGCAGATGCTTTGTTGGCCTTGGCACAACAGATTCGTGCGCAACGTAAAACGCTGAGCTTAAACGCCGTAGCGGTCGCTGAGGCGGCAGGGATTAGTCGCGTGACCTTACATCGAATTGAGCGAGCTGAGCCCACCGTCAGTATGGGGGCTTATATGAGTGTGCTATTAGCCTTGGGGATGAATTTTGGCACTCATCATCAAGCGCCCGTGAATTTGGCAGATTTCATTCCAGTGCGTATTCAGGTGGAAAAGTACCCGCAACTTAAAAAACTCGCATGGCAAATCAAAGCAGGGGCTGAATTAACTCCAATGGAGGCCTATGGTATTTATGCGCGAAATGCCCGCCATATCAACCCTAAAGCGCTTGAGCCTCACGAGCAACAATTAATCGATGCATTAAGCCTTGGTTTGGGGGAGGTAGCGCAGGATGTATAGTCGCCAGCATCACCAAAAAATCGCGCATGTGCTTGCGTTGCTCAATGCCCCATTGCTGAGGGATTGTGAGTGTTACTTTGCCGGTGGAACTGCGATTGCATTAATGTTTGATGAATATCGCGAATCGGTAGATATTGATTTTTTGGTATCCAATCTAGCGAGCTATCGTCATCTTCGCGAGTTAGCTACAAACCCGGGTGGCATGGCTAATTTTTTTAGCGAGGAGGCCAAGCACACTATTGGTTTTAGTGAGGTACGCGCTGATCAATATGGTATACGAACTACGATTGTGGTGATGGGCCAGCCAGTTAAGTTCGAGATCGTGCTTGAGGCACGCATTAAACTTGAAAGGCCTCGTGCATTTGATATTGTGTGTGGTGTTTCTACCTTAACCAAGCTTGATTTGGCTACCAGTAAGCTATTGGCAAACGCCGATTGCTGGGCTGATGATGCGGTTTTTAATCGCGACGTGATTGATTTGGCCATGATGAGGCTCCCTTTAGCTTTGTTACGTCAGGGCGTCATGAAGGCAGAGGCCGCTTATGGCGACTCAATAAAGAAAGACCTTGAAGCATCAATTGCGCGGCTCGAAACACGGCCAAACTGGCTTGAGCGATGCATAGCTATGCTAGATATTCGATTAACTAAAGCGACTCTTTGGTCAAATGTTAGAGGACTGAAGAAAGTGTTAAAGTAAGACGTCGACTTCAAGCTTATTGCTTCATTAAAAATGAAAAAAACCCCTCAAGAGCTTCTTAAAAAAGCAGACCTTATTTATTCTAAAGTTGAGGTCGATGCGGCTATCACGCTTTTAGCCACTCAAATCTCCCATGACCTTCACGATAAAGCCCCACTTGTCATGACGATTATGAACGGCGGTCTCTATTTTGCAGGTCAGCTTTTGCCTCAGCTTAGCTTTGCTTTAGAAACAGACTATCTCCAAGC
>RFOR01000126.1 GCA_009926525.1 Methylophilaceae bacterium | reverse complement strand
TGACGTGAGTGCATACGGTCGTAAAGCACACCGACGCTCAAGAACATCGCGCTAGAAATAAAACCGTGCGAAATCATCTGCACGATCGAACCTTCAAGGCCAATTGAATTAAACAGGAAGAAACCAAGCGTCACAAAACCCATGTGCGAGATTGATGAGTAAGCAATTAGCTTTTTCATGTCTTGCTGAACCAATGCCACAAAAGCGATATAGACCACAGCGATGAGTGACAAAGCAATCATAAAGCCTGATAGATAGTGCGCAGCGTCCGGCGCAATTGGCATTGCAAAACGTAAAAAGCTATAACCCCCTAACTTCAAGGCAATCGCTGCCAATACAACCGAGCCACCTGTAGGGGCTTCAACGTGGGCATCTGGCAACCATGTGTGCACTGGCCACATTGGAATCTTCACGGCGAACGCCATAAAGAATGCCAAGAACACCAATATCTGCGCTGGCATAGCCATTTGAAGGCGGTAATAATCCACTATTTCAAAACTGTTGGTTTGATAAAACAAGTAAATAAATGCCACCAACATCAGCAATGAGCCGAGCAAAGTGTAGAGAAAAAACTTAATTGTTGCATAGACGCGATTTGGACCGCCCCACACACCAATTACCAAGAACATTGGAATTAGCATGGCTTCCCAAAACACGTAATAGAGAATGGCGTCTAGCGCACTAAACACGCCTATCATCAAACCAGACATAATCAAGAAAGCGGCCATATATTGCGCAACACGCTTTTGGATGACCTCCCAACCCGCAATCACTACTAAGATAGTCGTAAAGCTAGTCAGCAAAATCAAAGGGACAGCAATGCCGTCAGCACCTAAATGATAGTGAATATTGAAGGTAGGAATCCAGCTAAATCCTTCTTGAAATTGGAAGCCACCATCCGCAAAATTAAACCCTGTGTATAACGGAACCGTTACAGCAAAAGCAACTAAGGCGCCAAATAAAGCAATCCAGCGCGCTGCAGATGCGTTTTTGTCATCACCCGTGAATAAGACCAAGATGCCAGCTAAGATAGGCACCCAGATTGCAAGACTAAGAAGAGGCAAGCTTGTCATTTAAACCTTCATGAATAAGGTAAGTAGTAAAAATACGCCAATAATCATGGCAAATGCATAGTGGTAAATCAGGCCTGATTGCAGGCCACGAATAACTTTTGAGAGGCGACCAATAAGATTAGCCGTGCCGTTGACCATGACGCCATCAATCAATTTCACATCACCAATTTTCCAAAGTTTGCCCCCAATGAAGCGTGAGCCCCCAGCAAACACTTTTTCGTTAAAACTATCGAAGCCATATTTATTCTCAAGCACACACATAATCAGACCTGACTTTGCTTTGATGGAGGATGGAATATCTGGACGTTTCATATAGAAGAACCATGACAAGACCACTCCAGACAAGGCAAGGATAAATGGTAATGAGGTGAAGCTATGCAAGCCCATGGCAACTGCGCCGTGGAAGTCTTCAGCAAGCTCATGCATCACAGGATGCGCTGCGCTATCGATAAAAATAATGTTATCGAAAAAGCCTTTAAATAACATCGGCTCAATCGCGATAAAACCAATCGCGAGTGATGGAATGGCCAATAACACGAGTGGCAATGTCACCACCCATGGCTGTTCATGCGGCACATCGTTTGGACCTAATCCATGATGTGAATGGTCTTCATGCGCATGGTCATCGTGGCCTACTTCTTCATGATGCGCTTTCGCTTCCATCCAACGCTCTTTGCCGTGGAATACTAAGAAGTACATACGGAATGAGTAAAAGGCCGTAACAAAGACACCGGCAAGCACTGCGAAGTATGCAAAGCTACTGCCTGGAATGTGTGACAACTTCGCCGCTTCAATGATCGAGTCTTTTGAGTAGAAGCCTGATAAGAATGGCGTACCAATCAAGGCTAATGAACCAATCAAAGAAGTCAACCAGGTAATCTTCATGTATTTACGAAGGCCACCCATATTGCGGATGTCTTGGTCATGGTGCATCCCCATAATCACAGAACCTGCGCCCAAGAATAACAAGGCCTTAAAGAAGGCGTGTGTCATTAAGTGGA
>RFOR01000125.1 GCA_009926525.1 Methylophilaceae bacterium | reverse complement strand
CACGCATGATTAAAACACCGCACTTAATGCCATGGCGTATGGCTGATCTTGGCTGGGGATATAGCCTGCAATGGCTTTGTGATCTGCGGACAATACTTGCCAAGCAGGATTATTTTGTTTAAAAAGTTGCTTGATTTTTTCATCCTGAAGTGATGGCAGCGCACAAAAGTAGATATTCGCTTGGGCATTTTGCAACCCAGATAACAGCATCTCGCGTGAGATGAGGGCTGCTAAATCTTCTGACCAATCGGCTGAAATATCCTTGGCACTCACATTGGCAACCGTCGTCGCCGTGATGCTTTGCCAGTTGCCATCGCGCATTAAAGCAATGGTTAAGCGCCCAGTTTCCACCTGTACCAAACAGCTCAAACCAGCGCCTAACTGATGGCGCATTGCATTAAATCCACTCATCAAATAAGGCTGAATCGATTTAAGCTTGCATTGATGTTTTTTGCAGAGCATTTCGATAGCCGCGATCAATTCAGCATCTACCGCACTAATGAGCAGACTATCGCCATGTGGAAGCGGATTAACCCTGATCATCCAGCTGTCTACGCTATCGCCATAGCTTTCTCTAAAGCAATGGGTCGCGACTGCCATGACCTTCTCGGCAGGGCTAAATGCTGGCATGGCTGGGATAATTTTGTAGCGAAACCATTGGTTGGACAGCACCAGCATGATTGGCAGGTTGCTTGCTAACTTAGCATTTATTGACAAGGCATTTAATGACTCACCGCCTGACTGCGTCAGCAAGTTCTCTAAGGCTTGCAAAGCGCTTGCCCAAGGCTGGGCGTTATTAGCACCTTGTTGATTTTCAGTCACTAATACATGCTGCTTTTCAAGTAATCGCTTAGTGAAGCCATTATTAACGCGCAGCAAGGCCACCGCATCTGCACTGAGGCTAGCCACTTGCTGGGTGAAGTATTGAGATTTAAAGCGCGATAAAGGTGACACGATTAATCTCTTCTAAAGTTGTTTTGCCGCTGGCAACGGATTCAAGAGCCGTTTCACGGAGTAGTCGCAAACCTTTACGGCGAGCGGTTTCTTTGAGCTGCCGAATAGGGTCGCGCGCCACAATCATTTCTCGAATTTCGTCATCTAAAATGAGCAGTTCAGCGACCGCCATACGCCCCTTATAGCCGGTACCGCGGCATTGACCGCAGCCTTGGCCCTTTAAGAAAGTCATGCCTTGAGCCACTTCTTTACTCACTGCAGATTTTGCTAGTAGCTCATCGGATGGCTGGTAGCTCACCGCACAATGGGTGCAATTTAAGCGCACCAGACGCTGCGCCAAAATCCCATTGAGCGCAGAGACAAAACTATAGGTATCGACTTCCATATTAATAAAGCGGCCAATCACATCAAACACGTTGTTGGCGTGGACGGTCGTAAACACCAAGTGACCCGTGAGCGCTGCTTGCACAGCAATTTGCGCGGTTTCTGAGTCACGAATTTCGCCGACCATAATTTTATCAGGGTCGTGCCGCAATATAGAACGCAGACCACGCGCGAAGGTGAGGCCTTTTTTCTCATTGACAGGAATTTGCAGCACGCCGGCTAAGTTGTATTCAACCGGATCTTCAATCGTGATAATTTTGTCTTTGCCGGTATTGACCTCTGAAATGGCCGCATACAAGGTGGTGGTTTTACCACTACCGGTCGGGCCTGTGACGAGCACCATGCCGTAAGGCTCATGCGCCAGCGCGCGAAATTGATTGCGAGTGAGTGCATCAATCCCAATGTGTTCTAGCGTCAAACCTTTCGATTGCTCGGTCAAGGCCTTACGATCTAAAATCCTTAACACCGCATCTTCGCCGTATACACTCGGCATAATCGACACCCGCAAATCGACTTCGCGATTTTGGATATTGACTTTAAAACGCCCATCTTGCGGGATTCTGCGTTCCGCAATATCGAGCTCCGCCATCACCTTGATCCGTGAAATGACTTGCTCTGCCATCTCAGCACCTTGAATAGCGCCTACCGTATCTAGCACGCCGTCGATCCGATACTTGAGCGCCAAACCCTGACCGGTGGTCTCCAAGTGAATATCACTGGCACCAATTTTCATGGCATCGTACAAGGT
>RFOR01000124.1 GCA_009926525.1 Methylophilaceae bacterium | reverse complement strand
TTGGGGTGGCTGATGGGGCTCGAACCCACGACAACTGGAATCACAATCCAGGGCTCTACCAACTGAGCTACAGCCACCATAAAGCTGGACTTGTATGGCCTGCCCGACAGGAATCGAACCTGTAACCCCCAGCTTAGAAGGCTGGTGCTCTATCCGGTTGAGCTACGGGCAGATTGTCGGACAATCTTAAATACAAATTATTGGGGCAAAAACTGGTCGGGGTGGAGAGATTTGAACTCCCGACATCCTGCTCCCAAAGCAGGCGCGCTACCAGGCTACGCTACACCCCGAGGGGCGAGATTATCGCGCATATTATTCTAAAGGTCAATTCTAATATTGACGAATAGCCTGTTAAAATACTATTTTTCTATCTGCACCTCAAAAATATAAATTTATGTCGGCTCAAATTATTAGCGGTAAAGCAATCGCGGAGGACATGCTTAACGGCATCAAGTCACGCATCACTCAACGTTTAGGTGCTGGCAAGCGCGCACCCTCTCTTGCTGTAATCTTGGTTGGCGGCGACCCTGCATCGAGCATCTACGTGCGTAACAAACGCCTGGCATGTGAAAAGGTTGGCATCAAGTCAATTGCATATGATCTGCCCTCAGATATTAAAGAGAGTGAACTATTTGCGCTCATCCAAAAACTAAACGATGACGACACGGTCGATGGCATCCTGGTGCAGTCTCCTTTGCCACCTCAAATTGATGAGAAGTTAATCATTGAGCATATTAGCGCAGCTAAGGATGTCGACGGGTTCCATCCCTATAACATTGGCCGCTTGGCCGTTCGCCAACCGACATTACGCTCATGCACGCCATATGGGGTCATTAAAATGCTTAATAGCGCCAACATTAACCTCAAAGGCTTAGATGCTGTCGTGGTTGGTGTGTCCAACCACGTTGGTCGCCCAATGGCACTTGAACTTTTATTGGCTGGTTGTACTGTGACCTCCTGTCACCGCCACACCAAGGACCTACAGGGAAACATCGCCCGCGCTGATTTGGTCGTTGCCGCTGCGGGCAAGGCAGGCCTCATTAAGGGGGAGTGGATTAAGCCCGGTGCGATTGTTGTAGACATCGGCATTAATCGTTTAGATAACGGCACGATCTGCGGCGACGTTGACTTTGAATCAGCAAAAGAGCGTGCTGGCTGGATTACTCCAGTTCCAGGCGGCGTAGGTCCAATGACTGTAGCCACTCTGATGGAAAATACTTTATTAGCCATGGAGTTACGTGGCGTATAAATAACAATAATGATTGATTTAACAACTTTGCATACATTAAGCAATACGTGTACACTTTGCACCGCTTTAATTTTATGTTGACGGCAATCAAGTCAACCGTCATTTAAATTTTCAAGGGTCACATGGCTGAAATCACAAAAAAATTTGTTCCTTATGTAGCAACTGCTAATGAGGAGTATATGAATGACAAGCAACTTGCTCACTTCGTGGCGATTCTTAATGAGTGGAAGACTGAATTAAGTCATGACATCGACCGCACAGTGCACACGATGCAAGACGAAGTAACGATGTTTGCGGATCCTAACGACCGCGCAAGCCAAGAGTCAGACATGACTTTAGAACTTCGTAACCGCGACCGCGAGCGTAAACTAATTAAAAAAATCGAAAGCACCTTGAGAAAAATTCAAGAGGGCGAATATGGTTACTGCAACGGCTGTGGTATCGAGATTGGTCTAAAACGTCTTGAGGCCCGCCCAACTGCTACCCTATGTATTGACTGCAAAACACTAGATGAGATGCGTGAGAGACAAGTCGCCAAATAATTAGCTTCCTCCTAGAAAAACAAAAAGGCCCGATTGCTCGGGCCTTTTTTTATTTACTACCGTTATTACTAACTACTCGGCAGCTGGAGTTTCTGCAGCAGCTGGTGCATCAATCAAAGCCTTCATGCTTAAACGCACACGGCCCTTCTCGTCAGCCTCAACTACTTTAACCTTAACGATTTGACCCTCTTTTAAGAAGTCGCCAACAGCATTTACACGTTCGTGTGCAATTTGTGAGATGTGCAACAAGCCATCTTTACCTGGCAACAATGAAACAATCGCACCGAAGTCTAATAGCTT
>RFOR01000123.1 GCA_009926525.1 Methylophilaceae bacterium | reverse complement strand
GGACGTTTGAAGCCAAATACAACGATATTGCCTGGACGACCTGTGCGTAAGACCAAAACACGATCATGAAAGCTCTGCTCGATACGATGCAAATAGATATCGAAGTTCTTATCAGAACCCCAAAGATTAACCGCCATCATGCCATCTAATCGCAAGGAGGCTTCACAGGTATCAAAGAACGTTTGATTGTACATCTCGGGAGGCACGCCTTGGCTATCAAAGATATCCAGTAATAGCACATCTGCGATACCGCTATTTTCATGCAGATAAGCCACCCCATCACCTTCAATCACTGCTAATCTATTGTCATCATCAGGCAGGTGAAAATGGCTTCGCGCCACTTGAATAATTCGCGGGTTTATCTCCACCACGCGGGTTTGCATTTCAGGTAAAAAATGGTGGATATATTTTGGAATAGAGCCGCCACCCAAGCCTATCATCAATAAATCTTTAGGCTGCTTCATGAATAGCAAAAACATCATCATGCCGCGTGAGTAGGCAAGCTCCAGCTCGTAAGGCGCTTTAACACGCATCGCACTCTGCACGGTTTCCGAACCTAAATACAAAGAGCGAACGCCGTCAATTTCGGTGACATCAACGCTCTCTTCTCCCGTCATGCCTTTATGCACAGCCCTAGAGATTCTTCGACCAATACTTCGCATTTAAGGTACATCCTCCACACCCTTGCTGTCATCAATCAGCACATCAGTCACCACAGGCGCCTCTTCTGCAGCCTTGAAGCGCGTATCAATCTCCATCATCAACGTATCAATTCGCTTAATTTCAAGAATAACTCGAGTGCCTACAGGCAACTCAGGCAGACTATGCACCTTGGTAATGTATGGCATATGGTCAAAACGCACTAAGTTTTCACGCCAAACCGTGGCTGAAATCTCCTGCACATTTTCTTGTACCAAATACTGTAAGCACCAATAGCGCTCCATACGGGTTTGAAAGTCGCCGTAAGCGTTATAGGTTAAATCAAAATGCCGCATAATCATCGCAAGCTCATCGCTATTGTGCGGATAAGTTGGCTCGTCACCTTGGACAACTGCAATGATTTGGCGCTGATTAACTAAATCTACTGCACGCCGCAATGGAGAAGTACTCCAAGCATATTGCGCCACACCCAAGCCTTGATGAGGATCGGCTTGGGTCGTCATATAAACCTTCCCGCCATTTTGCGCACGATAAATACCTGGCACTTGATGTTCAGCGAGCAAGGCCCCCCATTGGCTGTTGGCCTCAATCATGAGCTCAGCAACAAGCTTATCCATAGGCGAGCCACGACGACGACCAACGATGCGCACTCTGCCATCATCAACATAGAAGTTGTAATCAATCTGAATTGGGCGGTTTGGGTCATGCTTGCCACGCGCCCTTTCAAGCGACTCCGCCAAACTAAATAACAAAGAAAGCTTCGCCCAATAAGGATGGCCGTTATCTTCAGCTAAGGTATCTTCGTTAAAGTAAGGCTCCAAAGTATCATGGCGCAAATTATCCACCACATGAACGAGCTCAACTTTGCTATGGCGTTTGCTAATCGTTAAATCCGCCGCCACATCTAAATACATCGAGAGCGCAGGCTTCCACTCCCCTTGGTTTAAGCTAAAAGGCAAAATCGCGAGCTCTGGCAACATGGTAATTTTATTGCCCGGCATATACACGGTAGAAAGGCGATGCAAGGCCACTTCATCTAAAGACGTATGGGGCGCAATACCTAGAGCTGGGGCGGCAATATGAATGCCAACTCGGTGTGCACCATCTGGTAATGTTTGAATCGAAAAGGCATCGTCAATTTCAGTCGTAGTGCTGTCATCAATACTAAAAGCTTCCACTTCAGCACGCGGTAAATCTTGCGGCATATCAGCCAATGTCAAGCCATCCGCAAACTGAATACCTTTAGGAAAATACTCTCGCAGAAAAGCACCAAGGTGATAGTCGTGGTTTGACTTAATACCACCAGCGTAAGAAATGACTTGGATAGGATTCAAATGAAGCTCAGCAGACGCTTGCTCAACAGCTTTCCACTCCATGCTGTTTTTATCAGGCTCGTAAATCAGCATGTCTAGCTTAAGCGCCAACTCTTCTGGCA
>RFOR01000122.1 GCA_009926525.1 Methylophilaceae bacterium | reverse complement strand
GCACGCACCATGCAAAACATCCACTGGTCACGCTCAGACTCACCAATCGCAAACGGCATGTGACGACGACGTAGCATAGGATGACCATAGCGCTCGATATAAAGCGAAGGACCACCCGACCATCCTGTAAGGAACATAAACAGCTTCTCACGCGCTTCGGTGAGATCTGGGGCATGCATAGCACGAATCCCTGCAGCTTTTGGCTCTGAGTCCATAATGTCGTAGAACTTCTCGACTAAATCACGAATTTTTTCAGCGCCGCCCAGTTCTTCGAATAGCGTTTTTTGGCTAGAGCCGACATCCCCAATTTCTAAAGCCATTAGTTAGCCTTAGTTTTAACCAAGCTAGAAGCAAGCGTTGCCCTTGCACGAGCCTCATCCACATCTTTACCTGTTGCCAAAGCCACACCCATACGGCGGCGTTCAAATGACTCTGGCTTGCCGAATAAACGAATGTCAGACTCAGGCACTTCTAAAGCTTTTTCGATGCCTTCAAAGCTTAAGTTTTTAGATTCCACACCGCCATAAATCACAGCGCTGGCACCTGGAGCACGCATTTCAGGATTAATTGGCAAACCTAAAATCGCGCGGGCATGCAAATCGAACTCATTAAAACGCTGTGTCGCCATGGTCACCATGCCGGTGTCATGCGGACGTGGGCTGACTTCGGAGAACCACACTTGGTCGCCATTCACAAATAACTCCACGCCAAATAAGCCCAAACCGCCAAGATCATCAGTCACCGCCTTAGCAATACGCTGCGCTTCAACAAGAGCATTTTTAGTCATGGCTTGCGGTTGCCAGCTTTCCACGTAATCGCCACGTTTTTGTAAATGACCAATCGGCTCACAGAATGAAGTCACAACTTCACCTGCCGCATTTTTTGAGCGGATAGTGAGTAGCGTGATTTCATAATCAAAATCAATTTGGCCTTCCACAATCACCACACCTTGATTGACTCGACCACCAGAGGCCGCATATTCCCAAGCGCCAGCCACTTCACTGGCATTGGTGATACGTGATTGACCTTTGCCAGAAGATGACATGGTTGGCTTAATAAAACATGGATAGCCAATACCGCTATCAATGGCATCTTGCAGCTCTTCTTGACTTCGAGCAAATGCGAAAGGCGAAGTTGGCAAACCCAAAGACTCAGCCGCTAAACGGCGAATACCTTCACGGTTCATTGTAAGTTGCACAGCACGAACGGTTGGAATCACTTGCGCTAAACCAGCAGCTTCAATTTCAGCAAGGGTTTGGGTATTTAAAGCCTCAATCTCAGGCACGATTAAATGCGGGCGCTCTTGTTTAACCAGCGCCATCAAAGCCGAACCATCCGTCATATCAATCACATGCGCACGATGCGCTACCTGATGGCCTGGCGCATTGGCATATCGATCCACCGCAATGACCTCAACCCCCAAGCGTTGCAAGGCAATGATGACCTCCTTACCCAATTCGCCGCTGCCAAGCAGCATGACGCGTGTTGCACTAGGGCTTAAAGGGGTGCCGATTTGCATGAAAAACTCCGATGAAGGTGGGATTGAATATGGACAAATTTTAACATGAAGCGATGAGCATGCTTAACGTGAATGATAGATTTTGGCTTTAAGTAGAGATAAAAAAACGGCTCACTAAGAGCCGTTCTTTTATCTTAACAACATAATGATTATTTACTCAGACTTTGGACCACCAAATTCGTAGCGAATGCCAATCCATGCTGATCTAGGTGCGCCCGGCGCTACAAATGTATCGCCAATTGTTCCACTCTTAGTTGTATTGGTACTTGATAAGCCAATATTACCTGAAGAGTTAAAAGCATCAGCACCCAATTGACCCGCTGTAGCATATTGACGATCAAACACGTTATTTACGCGAGCAAAAAGTGTCCACTCGGGCTGAATTTTATAGGACGTAAAAATATTAAAAATTGCATAGCCGGAAATTTTTCCTGGGCCTCGGAATGTGCCTGTTGTATTAGTGCTATAACAATTAGAAACTTCACTCCCAGAAATTCCACTAGTCGCATCAGCAATATAATCAGCAACAGCTGCAGTACAATCATAAGTAGTAGTTCCCGCTTGATGTTTGTTATTT
>RFOR01000121.1 GCA_009926525.1 Methylophilaceae bacterium | reverse complement strand
TCTGGATCAGCGCCAGAAAATGAGATCTCCACGATACTACTATCACGCGATGGCTTAGCATCGACGTTATTGAGTAATAAATTGGCCATCCAGGTTTTGATTTCGCCTTTACCCTTGGTGTCCTCATTAAACTTAGCAACAGCCGCCTGATTTTCAGTCAGCTTGAGCTTTTCAACCACCGCAATCGCGACTTTTTCACTGGTAATAATGTCAATTTGCGTCGACATAAAACCAGGCATCATGGAGGCTGGCAATGTAAGGCCGGTGACTGGGTCAGTTCCTTTGGAGTTCAGTACAATGGAAGCAACCGCTTTGTAGGTTTTAGGGGTAATTAAGTTAACCACTAAGGTTGAGATCACCACTAAGCTCAGTGTCACGAAAAAAATCATGCGCCTTGCTTTTAAGATGAGTAAAAATTCAGAGAAATTCATGGCTAGCGTCCTAAAACAAACTTTCTTTTATGAAGAGAACATCATCTTGCTTAACGAGGTCTGTCAGCTCGGGGCTGAGCACTTCCACCACCCCGCTAGTATTGCGACGATGCAACTGAACACCGCGCTGCGTGCCTCTTGCTGTTGGACCACCGCCCATCGCCAGCGCTTGCATCACGGTCATATCGCGTTCAATACGATAGGAACCAGGGCGCTGCGCTTCACCGTAGATGTAAAACATTGGGGCGCGCGGCACATAAATAATCTCACCACCGACTAAATTGATGTTTTGTGAGCCATCGCCTTTTTTAACGATATTGCGTAAGTCGTATTCGATTTTGCCAGTCTTACCAATCACCGTAATCATATCTGAGCCATCCGCCGGCACCCCACCAGCAAGGGCGAGCACCTCGGTAAGATTCATGCTGCGGTCTAAGGGATAACGACCCGGCTTAAACACGCTCCCCAAGATTGAAACCATTTTGCTTTGGAACTGCACTACCAAAATATTGATTTGTGCCTGCTTTACAAAGCCACCCGATTCCAGCTGGTTAGAAAGTTTCTTTTCCGCTGCCGATGCAGTGATGCCGCCAAGCTCAACTTCACCCAATAGCGGGAAGCTAATCGTGCCGGTTTCAGTGATACGCGTTTCCAAGGTTAAATCAGGGTTGTTATAAACCGTAATTTTCAACATATCGCCTGGACCTAACAGATAATTACCTTCATCTGCTGAAGCGACATGCGCCCAAACACCCAGCAACAACAACAAACTTGCGAGGATTTTCCTCATCACACCACCCCTTAAATTAAAGCTCAATTAAAGGCTAAATTAAAGCCTAGCAACATTTAAAACAAACCAAAAAACATCGACTTAAAGTCCATTCAAACCTTTATTCACACTACTTTCCATTTTTTGCTTAGCTTGCTCTTGCGCATCAGTGACCGGCTTGGCCGCTGCCACTGGCTTTTCAACTTTAGGCGCATTGGCTGGGTCAAATTTCTTATCGATATATCGAATTTTAGCCGCTTCACGCAGGCGCTTCATTTCCGCTTCTGCTGTTTGTTTACGTTTTTGTTCCGTTAATATTTTTTCAATCAAAGGCTTTGAGTCTTTCTCTGAAATCGGCATCTCTTTAATTTCAGCCATACTCACTGCCATGGCTTGCGCATTTGGACCATTCGCCCCAATAAATACCATTTGACCAACTGCCATCTTGCCAAACTGAGCGAGCAATTGTGGTGGTAGCGTCTCCGCAGCATGCGCAACACGCTTCACCGCATATTTCACTTGATGTGACTTTAACCAACCCTCTAAATCTTTCAGTGTTTTTTCAGATTTCGCAATTTCTTGCAACTTAGCGGCACTGCCTGCTTCCAAAGCAAATACGGCTTCGTCAGTCACGTAAACTTTGCGATTAGCAAAAATATCTTGGTGCTGCGTACGGTATTCCTCAATTTCAGCCGCTGTCGGTTTTGCCACCGAAGCAACACGCTCTTGCAAATACGCTTGCGCCAAAATTTGCATCTTGGCATTTTCAATCGCCTGCATCACTTGCGGTTTACGATCTAGTTTTTCTTTATGTGCGGCTTGCAGCAAAATTTGACGATCAACCAAACCTTGAACAATTTGGCGACTGGCTGCCTCTTGCTGGGCAGGTTGAACATTGGCACGCTGCAATTCATTATTCACCT
>RFOR01000013.1 GCA_009926525.1 Methylophilaceae bacterium | reverse complement strand
ACTCATGAATACTTGATCCCTAAAGATAAACACGTGACTGCACATGATGGTCAAGTGGTGACTAAGGGTGAGAGCATTGTTGATGGTCCAGCAGATCCTCAAGATATCTTGAGACTGCAAGGTCGTGAAGCGCTAGCGCGTTACATCATTGACGAAGTGCAAGACGTTTATCGTTTGCAAGGCGTGAAGATTAACGACAAGCACATTGAAGTCATCGTGCGTCAAATGTTACGTCGCGTTCGCATCTCAGATGCTGGCGATACAACATTCATCATGGGCGAGCAAGTTGAGCGCGCAGATGTTTTGGCTGAAAACGAAAGAGTAATTGCGCTTGATCAACGCCCAGCAGCATACGAATATGTATTGCTAGGTATTACGAAAGCGTCATTGTCTACTGATTCATTCATCTCAGCGGCGTCGTTCCAAGAAACAACACGTGTTTTAACGGAAGCTGCAATTTTGGGCAAACGTGACGAATTACGTGGTTTGAAAGAAAACGTCATTGTAGGTCGTTTGATTCCTGCTGGTACTGGTCTTGCCTATCACGAAACGCGCAAGCGTAAAGCGAGTGGTATAGATGCAGCACCTGCGGTAGTAGAGGAGGCAGATATTACAGAAGCAACAGTGTCGGAAGTACCTGTATCAGAAACAGGAAGTACCGAGATTGCTTGACAATGTATTGAACGCTAAATAGAATGCTAGGTTTTTCGGGATGGCGAATTTCGCCGTCCCGTAATTTTTACAGGATTAAAGGTTATGCCAACCATCAATCAATTAGTGCGCAAACCGCGCCAAAAAGTGGTCACCAAGAGCAAAGTGCCAGCCTTAGAAAGCTGTCCACAAAAGCGTGGTGTCTGTACACGTGTTTACACAACAACGCCGAAAAAGCCAAACTCAGCTTTGCGTAAAGTCGCAAAAGTACGTTTGACTAACGGCTACGAAGTTATTAGCTACATCGGCGGCGAAGGCCATAACTTGCAAGAGCATAGCGTGGTTCTACTTCGTGGTGGTCGTGTGAAGGACTTACCTGGTGTGCGTTACCATATGGTGCGCGGTAGCTTGGATACTGCTGGTGTTAAAGACCGTAAACAGTCACGTTCTAAATACGGTGCTAAACGCCCTAAAGCGGCTTAATCATTAGCTTAGCCGCTTAAACTAAGGAATAGAGAAAAATGCCTAGACGTAGAGAAGTCCCCAAACGCAACATCTTGCCTGATCCAAAATTTGGTAGCCAAGAAGTTTCTAAATTCGTAAACGTATTGATGACTGGTGGTAAAAAATCAGTTGCAGAGCGTATTTTGTACGGTGCATTTGACCAAGTTACTCAAAAGAGTGGCAAGGATGCATTGGAAGTGTTCACGCTAGCAATTAATAATTTGCGTCCTATCGTTGAAGTTAAGAGCCGCCGTGTTGGTGGTGCTAACTATCAAGTGCCAGTTGAAGTTCGTCCAAGCCGCCGTAGCGCTTTGGCGATGCGTTGGTTGCGTGATGCTGCGCGTAAACGCGGTGAAAAATCAATGGGCTTGCGTTTGGCAGCTGAATTGGTTGAGGCTTCTGAAGGTCGCGGTTCTGCAATGAAGAAACGTGAAGAAGTTCACCGTATGGCAGAAGCTAATAAAGCATTCTCACATTTCCGCTTCTAATCAACAGATATAAAGAAAAAAGGTAATCGCTGTGGCTCGTAAAACCCCTATTGAACGCTACCGTAACATTGGTATTAGTGCGCACATTGACGCTGGTAAAACAACGACAACTGAACGTATTCTTTTTTACACTGGTGTTAACCACAAAATCGGTGAAGTGCATGATGGCGCTGCTACGATGGACTGGATGGAGCAAGAGCAAGAACGTGGTATTACTATTACGTCTGCAGCAACAACCTGCTTCTGGTCTGGCATGGCTAAGCAGTTCGATCAGCACCGTATCAACATTATTGATACTCCGGGCCACGTTGACTTCACTATTGAGGTTGAGCGTTCAATGCGTGTGCTTGACGGTGCATGTATGGTGTACTGTGCGGTAGGTGGTGTACAGCCGCAATCTGAAACTGTTTGGCGTCAAGCTAACAAATACAAGGTGCCACGTTTGGCATTCGTAAATAAGATGGACCGTGCTGGCGCGGACTTCTTTAAAGTTTACGATCAAATGCGCCTTCGTCTAAAAGCAAACCCTGTGCCATTGCAAGTGCCTATCGGAGCTTCAGAAACCTTCGAGGGTGTGGTTGACTTGGTTAAGATGAAAGCAATTTTCTGGGACGAAGCTTCGCAAGGTATGAAGTTTGATTACCGTGATATTCCTGACAATCTAAAAGCTGATTGCGCTAAATGGCGTGAAAACATGGTGGAAGCTGCTGCTGAAGCTAATGAAGAGCTGATGAACAAATACCTAGAAAATGGTGATTTGTCAGAAGAAGATATCTTGGCTGGTTTGCGTATTCGTACTATTGCGTTTGAAATCGTTCCAATGATGTGTGGATCAGCATTTAAGAACAAAGGTGTTCAAGCAATGTTGGATAAGGTGATTGAGCTTATGCCAGCACCGACAGACATTCCTCCTGTTAAAGCTGAAGATGAAAAAGGTAATGAAGTTCGTCTTCGTGCTGCTGATGATGAAAAATTCTCAGCATTAGCATTTAAGATTATGACTGACCCATTTGTTGGTCAATTGATCTTCTTCCGTGTTTATTCTGGTGTGGTTAATGCAGGTGATACTGTATACAACCCAATCAAAGGTAAAAAAGAGCGTATCGGCCGTATTGTGCAAATGCATGCGAATACTCGTGAGCCGCTTGATGAAGTTCGTGCCGGCGACATTGCTGCAGCTGTTGGTCTTAAAGAAGCCACAACAGGCGATACATTATGTAGCTTGAATCATGAAGTGATTCTTGAGCGTATGATTTTCCCTGAGCCAGTAATTCACGTTGCAGTGGAGCCAAAAACAAAAGCCGACCAAGAAAAAATGGGTATCGCGCTCAACCGCTTGGCACAAGAAGATCCTTCATTCCGTGTTAAAACCGACGAAGAAACTAACCAAACCATTATTTCTGGTATGGGTGAGTTGCACTTGGAAATTCTAGTTGACCGTATGAAGCGTGAGTTTGGCGTTGAAGCTAACGTTGGCGCGCCACAAGTGGCATACCGCGAGGCGATCAAGAAGAAAGTTGAAGTTGAAGGTAAGTTTGTTAAGCAATCTGGTGGTAAAGGTCAATACGGTCACGTATGGCTTATCATGGAGCCTAACGAGCAAGGTAAGGGTTTTGAATTCGTTGATCAAATTAAAGGTGGTACTGTGCCACGTGAATTCATCCCTGCAGTTGAAAAGGGCTTGAGAGAAACTATCCCTAGCGGTATTTTGGCTGGCTTCCCTGTTGTTGACGTTAAAGTAACGTTGTTTGATGGTTCATACCATGACGTTGACTCGAACGAAAACGCATTTAAGATGGCAGCATCAATCGGCTTTAAAGACGGTATGCGTAAAGCGGACCCTATCTTGCTCGAGCCTATGATGGCTGTTGAAGTTGAAACGCCAGAAGACTACATGGGTGATGTGATGGGTGACTTGTCATCGCGTCGCGGTATGATTCAAGGCATGGATGATAGCCCTACAGGCAAAATTATTCGTGCAGAAGTGCCGCTAGCTGAGATGTTTGGTTACTCAACTGTTGTACGTTCATTGTCTCAAGGTCGTGCAAGTTACAGCATGGAATTTAAGCATTACACTGAAGCACCAAGAAACGTTGCTGAAGCAATTATCAACAAAAAATAAGTATTAACTTAATTTAGATAGATTAAAGGAAGAAAAAAATGGCAAAAGGCAAATTTGAACGTACCAAGCCACACGTTAACGTAGGCACAATTGGGCACGTTGACCATGGTAAGACAACATTAACAGCAGCGATTACGACTGTATTGACAAAGAAATTTGGCGGCGAAGCAAAAGCTTACGACCAAATTGACGCGGCACCAGAAGAAAAAGCACGTGGTATTACGATTAATACTGCACACGTTGAGTATGAAACAGAAACACGTCACTACGCACACGTTGACTGCCCAGGCCACGCCGACTATGTTAAAAACATGATTACTGGCGCTGCGCAAATGGACGGTGCTATTTTGGTATGTTCAGCAGCTGACGGTCCTATGCCACAAACACGTGAGCACATTCTTTTAGCTCGCCAAGTGGGTGTTCCATACATTGTTGTGTTCCTAAACAAAGCAGACATGGTTGATGACGCTGAGTTGTTAGAGCTTGTTGAAATGGAAGTGCGTGACTTATTGTCTAAATATGACTTCCCAGGCGATGACACACCAATCATCCACGGTTCAGCTAAATTGGCACTAGAAGGTGACCAATCAGAAATCGGCGAGCCAGCAATTTTCAAATTAGCAGCTGCATTAGACAGCTACATTCCATTGCCAGAGCGTGCAATCGACGGCGCATTCTTGATGCCAGTTGAAGACGTTTTCTCAATCTCAGGTCGCGGTACAGTTGTGACAGGTCGTATTGAGCGCGGTATCGTTAAGGTTGGTGATGAAATTGAAATCGTTGGTATTAAGCCAACATTGAAAACAACTTGTACAGGCGTTGAAATGTTCCGCAAATTGCTAGACCAAGGTCAAGCAGGCGACAACGTTGGCGTATTGCTACGTGGTACAAAACGTGAAGAAGTTGAACGTGGTCAAGTGCTTTCAAAAGCAGGTTCTATCAAGCCACACACAAAATTCACAGCAGAGATCTACGTGTTGGGTAAAGATGAAGGCGGTCGTCACACACCATTCTTCAACGGTTACCGTCCACAGTTCTATTTCCGTACAACAGACGTGACTGGCGCAGTTGAATTGCCAGAAGGTACAGAAATGGTGATGCCAGGTGATAACGTATCAATCACAGTTACATTGATTGCACCGATTGCGATGGAAGATGGTTTACGCTTCGCGATTCGTGAAGGCGGTCGTACTGTTGGTGCGGGTGTTGTTGCAAAGATTATTGAATAATTTTTAGTTTCACCAAATCGAGATGCTACGCTAACAACCCAGCGTAGCATCTTAAGTTTTTAAGTACAGGCCAATAGCTCAATTGGTAGAGTATCGGTCTCCAAAACCGAGGGTTGGGGGTTCGAGACCCTCTTGGCCTGCCATGTATTTAGTAATTTTTTTAGCTAAAGCGCATAAATGATGATTGATAAAATTAAGCTTGTATTTAGCTTGCTCTTTGTAGGGCTTGGCGTAACAGGCTTTTATTTGCTTGAAGAAAAGCAGCCAATGGTCGTTCGTATCTTGGCGGTTTTGGCTGGATTGATTGCAGCGGCTGTTCTGTTGTCTACGACAAAATCAGGCAAAGAATTCTTTGCTTTTTCTCGTGATGCAGTTGCAGAAGCGAAGCGTGTTGTATGGCCGTCACGCCGTGAAACAATACAAACCACTGTGGCGGTGTTTGTACTTGTTGTGGTGATGGCACTTTTTATGTGGATTGTTGATGTCGGCTTTTTATCATTAGTAAAAGCGCTGATGGGTCGGGGTGCTTAATGAGTATGCGATGGTATGCAGTTCAAGCTTTTTCTGGTTTCGAGAAATCAGTTCAGCGTAGTTTAGAAGAGCGTGTTTCACGTTCTGACTTTAAAGAACAGTTCGGTCAGATTTTAGTGCCAGTTGAAGAAGTGGTAGAAATGAAGGCTGGTCAAAAAGCGATTAGTGAACGAAAGTTATATCCTGGTTATGTGCTAGTTCAAATGGACATGACGGATGAGAGCTGGCATTTGGTAAAAAGCACACCTAGAGTTACTGCATTTATCGGTGGAACAGCCCTTAAGCCTACGCCAATTAAAGATAAAGAAGTTGAGATTATCTTGCAGCGTATGGATGACAGTAAAAGCAATCCTACACAAAAACTTACCTTTGAAAAGGGTGAGGCTGTGCGTGTTATTGATGGTCCATTCAAAGACTTCTCTGGAAGCGTTGAAGATATCAATTACGAGAAAAGTAAATTGCGCGTTTCAGTGGTTATTTTTGGACGCGCAACGCCTGTAGAACTAGAGTTCGGTCAGGTCCAAAAAGAAGTTTAAGAATTTGCTCGGCCATCCTTTGGGATGGTCGAGCATTTGCTATTGCTAAAATAGCATGAGTCGTAGCGTTTAATAGCGCTGCAATTACCAAACTGGGGAGCTTTTATAAGCGCTTGCACCCATATTAGGAGTCGTAAAATGGCAAAGAAAGTTATTGGCTATATCAAACTGCAGATTCCTGCAGGTAAAGCTAACCCAAGTCCTCCAGTCGGTCCTGCACTTGGTCAACGTGGTTTGAATATCATGGAATTCTGTAAGGCATTTAATGCTGCGACACAAAGTGTTGAGCCTGGCCTTCCAATTCCTGTTGTGATTACTGCATTTGCAGACAAGAGCTTCACATTCGTAATGAAGACTCCACCTGCAACGATTTTGATCAAAAAAGCTGCGAAAATCGAAAAAGGTTCACCACGTCCACATACTGACAAAGTTGGCAAAATCACTCGTGCGCAAGCTGAGGAAATTGCTAAAACTAAGATGCCAGATCTAACAGCTGCTGATATGGATGCTGCTGTACGTACGATTGCTGGTAGTGCTCGCAGTATGGGTATTGAAGTGGAGGGTTTATAAAATGGCTAAGATTTCTAAACGTAATGCAGCTTTGCAATCAAAAGTTGATCGCGACAAGATATATCAAGTTGCTGATGCATTGGCATTGGTTAAAGAAACTGCAACTGCAAAATTTGACGAGTCAGTTGATGCGGTTGTGAATTTGGGTATTGATGCACGTAAATCTGATCAATTGATCCGTGGTGCTTTGGTATTGCCAAATGGTACTGGTAAAACAAAACGTGTTGCTGTGTTTGCGCAAGGTGCGCAAGCAGAAGCTGCTAAAGCAGCCGGCGCTGAAATCGTTGGTTTTGAAGACTTGGCTGAGCAAGTTAAAGGCGGTATGTTGGATTTTGATGTGGCAATTGCTACACCAGATGCAATGCGTATCGTTGGTCAATTGGGTCAAGTATTAGGCCCACGTGGTTTGATGCCTAACCCTAAAGTTGGCACGGTGACACCTGATGTGGCTAAAGCAGTTAAAGACGCTAAAGCTGGTCAAGTGCAATACCGTACAGACAAAGGCGGCATTATTCATTGCACAATTGGTCGCGCTTCATTCACGGTTGATGCATTGCAACAAAACTTGGCTGCATTGGTTGATGCTTTAAATAAGGCAAAACCAGCGTCATCAAAAGGTCAGTATTTGAAGAAAATATCTGTATCTAGCACCATGGGTGTTGGTGTACGAGTAGATCAATCTAACCTAGCTTAATTGCTGGGTAATGTATTTTTGGGCTAATTAAAATTAGCTCAATAAAGGGCTTTGGGCTTGATGTTTTTTGAAATATAAAAGATATCAAGGTTATCAAAGACCGTAGGCACCAGAACCAATTGAAGTTAATTGGTGGGTTTAATGGTAGTGGTCAGTAATGGGTGATGAAGGGTTAGATATTCAATCCTCTGTTGCTGATTGATGAATACCTACGCAGATGGCGTCCCCTGAAAACAGGACAGTATTGAAAAATACTCCTGACGAAAGGTCGCCGTGGGATGGCTTTTGTAGTGTTTTGCTATAAAAGTTTAATTAACGGAAGGAGAAGACCTTGAGTCTTAATCTTGAACAGAAAAAGGCAGTAGTTGTTGAAGTCAGCGAGCAAGTCTCGACGGCCCAAGCAATCATCGTTGCTGAGTATCGTGGCTTACAAGTGGGCGAAATGACTGAATTGCGCGCACAAGCTAGAAAATCAGGCGTTTACCTACGTGTATTGAAAAATACATTGGTACGTCGTGCTGTTGAAGGCACACCGTTTTCTGGATTGGCGAACGAAATGGTTGGTCCATTAGTGTTCGGTATATCTTCCGATCCAGTATCAGCCGCTAAAGTACTTAGCGACTTTGCTAAAGCTAACGACAAATTCATCATTAAAGCTGGCGCAATGCCGAACCAAGTTATGGACGTCAAAGGCGTTCAAGCATTGGCTTCATTGCCAAGCCGTGAAGAATTGTTGGCTAAATTGCTCGGCACTATGCAAGCACCTGTTGCGAAATTTGTACGTACTCTTAATGAAGTACCTACTAAATTCGTACGTGGCCTTGCTGCAGTGCGCGATCAAAAAGCCGCGTAACTTTATCGCAAACTTAAACTACATTTTATTTATCAGGAGTATTACAAATGGCAATTTCTAAATCAGAAATTTTAGATGCAGTAGCAGCTTTATCAGTTCTTGAACTTTCAGAATTGATCAAAGACATGGAAGAAAAATTTGGCGTTTCAGCTGCTGCTGCAGCTGTTGCAGTTGCTGCGGCACCTGCAGCTGGTGGCGGCGCTTCTGCTGCTGCTGAGAAATCAGAATTTGACGTTATCTTGTTGGCTGCTGGCGACAATAAAGTAAACGTTATTAAAGCAGTTCGTGAAATCACAGCACTTGGCTTGAAAGAAGCTAAAGACCTAGTTGATGGCGCACCTAAAGCAGTTAAAGAAGGCGTGTCAAAAGCTGATGCTGATGAAACATTGAAGAAATTGATTGAAGCTGGCGCAACTGGCGAAATCAAGTAATTCAAGTTGTAAGCTAGATTTAGGCTGACGGGAAACCGTCAGCCTTAACCATTTTTAAGATGGTAGAAGATAAGGCATCAAAATTGCGTGTCTTACCTTCTACCTTTTACCCCCTTAGGAGACGCTATGAGCTATTCCTTTACCGAAAAGAAACGTATTCGTAAGAGTTTTGCTAAACGTGAAAGTGTGCAAGAAATTCCATACTTGCTCGCAATGCAATTAGAATCTTATGCAGCGTTTTTACAAGCAAATGTTACTGCTGACAAACGTGAAGATGCTGGTTTACAAGCAACATTTAGTTCTATTTTCCCAATCGTTAGCCACTCAGGTAACGCACGTTTAGATTACGTGAGTTATCACTTGGGTGCGGAGCCTTTTGACGTCAAAGAATGTCAACAACGTGGCTTAACTTACGCAGCACCCTTGCGCGTCAAAGTACGTTTGACCATTATGGATAAAGAGGCTTCTAAGCCAACTGTGAAGGAAGTGAAAGAGCAAGAAGTTTACATGGGCGAATTGCCTTTGATGACTGAAAATGGCTCATTTGTGATTAACGGTACTGAGCGTGTAATTGTTTCCCAATTACACCGTAGCCCAGGCGTATTCTTTGAGCATGACCGTGGTAAAACACACAGTTCAGGCAAATTATTATTCTCAGCACGTATTATTCCTTACCGTGGTTCATGGTTGGATTTTGAGTTTGATCCAAAAGATTACTTGTATTTCCGTGTTGACCGTCGTCGTAAGATGCCAGTCACTATCATGCTTAAAGCGCTTGGTTACACGCCAGAACAAATTCTTGAAACATTTTATGACGTGGATACATTCCACCTATCAGCAAAGGGTGTTCAATTTGAATTAGTGCCAGAGCGTTTACGTGGTGAAGTTGCTAAGTTCGACATTACCGCTAAAGACGGTACGGTGATTGTTGCTAAAGACAAACGAATCACTGTTAAACACATCCGTGATATGGAAAAAGCTGGTATCAGCAAAATTGCTGTGCCTGTTGAGTTTGTATTAGGTCGTACCATTGCTAACGGCATCGTGGACAAAGAAACTGGTGAAGTTGTTGCAAATGCAAATGACGAAATCACCGAAAGCTTGCTAGAAAAACTTCATGGTGCAAATGTTGCGAAAATCAACACGTTATATGCCAATGATTTAGACCATGGTGATTACATTTCACAAACATTACGTATTGATGAAATTCCTGATCAATATAGCGCACGCGTTGCGATTTACCGCATGATGCGTCCTGGTGAGCCACCAACGGAAGACGCTGTCCAAGCATTGTTTGAAGGCCTGTTCTTCAATCCAGACCGTTATGACTTATCAGTCGTAGGTCGTATGAAGTTCAATCGTCGTGCGTTTCCAGAAAAAATTGAAGAACGTTCAGCTGCTTGGTTACGTAAATTCTATGAAAAAGTTGGTCCACAAGGTGCTGAAGGTGCTTCAACACTTTCAAATGACGACATTTTGGCAGTGGTTGGTGTATTGCTTGAGTTACGTAATGGCCGTGGTGAGATTGACGATATCGATCACTTAGGTAACCGACGTATCCGTTCAGTAGGTGAATTGGCAGAAAATCAATTCCGCGCAGGTTTAGTGCGTGTTGAACGTGCTGTGAAAGAGCGTTTAAGCCAAGCTGAATCAGATAACTTGATGCCACACGATTTAATTAACGCTAAGCCAGTATCTAGCGCGATTCGTGAATTCTTCGGCTCAAGCCAATTAAGTCAGTTTATGGATCAAACTAACCCACTGTCTGAAATTACGCATAAACGTCGTGTTTCAGCGTTAGGCCCTGGTGGTTTGACTCGCGAACGTGCTGGTTTTGAAGTGCGTGACGTTCATACAACGCACTACGGTCGTGTATGTCCGATTGAAACGCCAGAAGGTCCAAACATTGGTTTGATCAACTCATTGGCGCTTTATGCTCGTACCAATAAGTACGGCTTCTTAGAAACACCTTATCGCCGTGTTGATGGCAATAAAGTTTCAGCAAACATTGATTTCCTCTCTGCGATTGAAGAGAGTCAATACATGATTGCGCAAGCTAACTCTGAACTGGATGCTAAAGGCAACTTTAAAGAAGATCTCATCTCAGCGCGTTATCACAATGAATTTACAATGACACAACCTGACCGCGTTCAATACATGGACGTTGCGCCAGGCCAAATTGTTTCTGTTGCGGCTTCATTGATTCCATTCTTGGAACACGATGATGCGAACCGTGCATTGATGGGCGCAAACATGCAACGTCAAGCTGTGCCATGTCTACGTGCTGAAAAAGCAGTGGTAGGTACAGGTATCGAACGTACAGTGGCGATTGACTCTGGTACCACAGTTCAAGCACGTCGTGGCGGTATTGTTGATTATGTGGATTCAGGTCGTATTGTGATTCGTGTGCATGACGCTGAAGCGCTAGCAGGCGAAGTGGGTGTGGACATTTACAATCTTACTAAGTACACACGTTCTAACCAAAACACTAATATTAACCAACGTCCTTTAGTGAATGTAGGTGATGTA
>RFOR01000120.1 GCA_009926525.1 Methylophilaceae bacterium | reverse complement strand
GGGCTTACAAACCCCATCGCAAGCAATACTAAGTCCGCTTTAATTGTGAATTCAGAACCAGGTACTTCTACCATCTTGCCGTCTTTCCATTCTACTTTAGCGCCCTTAAGTGCCTTCACCTTACCGTTTTCACCAATTAATTCTTTAGTGGTAATGGACCAGTCACGTTCACAACCTTCTTCATGCGAACTTGAGGTGCGAAGTTTAAGCGGCCAGTTTGGCCATACCATGTTCTTATCTTCTTTTTCTGGCGGTTGCGGCATCACTTCAAATTGCGTGATTGAAACAGCGCCATGACGGTTAGAGGTGCCGACGCAGTCAGAACCAGTATCACCTCCACCAATCACCACCACATGCTTGTTGGTTGCCATGATTTGGTTAGGAACGGTGTCGCCCGCGACCACTTTATTTTGTGGGCGTAGGAAGTCCATCGCGAAATGCACACCGTCAAGCTCGCGGCCTGTTACTGGCAAATCACGTGGGTTTTCAGCACCACCAGCCAAGATCACCGCATCGAAGTCTTTGCTCAAGTCTTCAGCGCTGACGTTCTCGCCAACGATATGATTGACGCGGAACTCAACCCCTTCAGCTTCCATCTGCTTCACGCGGCGGTCGATGTGGCTCTTCTCAAACTTGAAGTCAGGGATGCCATAACGTAATAAACCACCCACGCGGGTTTCTTTTTCAAACACCACTACATGGTGACCAGCACGCGCGAGCTGTTGCGCTGCCGCCATGCCTGCAGGGCCTGAACCCACAATCGCAACTTTCTTGCCAGTCTTATGGGCTGGTGGTTGTGGAACCACCCAATTGTTTTCCCAAGCCTTATCAATGATTGCGTGCTCGATAGATTTAATGCCTACCGCATCATCATTAATATTGAGCGTACATGCCGCCTCACAAGGTGCTGGGCAAATACGGCCAGTAAATTCTGGGAAGTTATTGGTTGAGTGGAGGACATCAATCGCACCCTTCCAATCTTGCTGATAAACCAAATCATTCCAGTCAGGAATGATATTGTTCACTGGACAGCCTGAGGTACAAAACGGGATGCCGCAATCCATACAGCGCGCGCCTTGGACTTTTGCTTGATCGTCGGTTAAATGAAGCACAAATTCTTTGTAGTTCTTAACGCGATCAGTGACTGGTAAATTCGCCTCTGAAAGACGCTCAAATTCCATAAAGCCAGTAACTTTACCCATGATTATGCAGCCTCCTTCTTGGCAGCAGCGAGCTCATTAAGCGCGCGTTTGTATTCATTTGGCATGACCTTCACAAATTTGCCTCTCACATTTTCCCAGTCAGCGCGAAGTGCTTGAGCACGTTCACTGCCTGTGTAAGCGATGTGTTTGTCGATTAAAGCTAGGAGTGTCGTTTCATCCGCTTGGTTCAAGTGGTTGATGCTACCTGCAGTAAATGTTGAAGCCGCTTCTAGTTTCTCAAGTGAAACCATGGCCATGTTGCAACGCTTGTTGAACATGCCATCCTCGTCGTATACATAAGCTACGCCGCCTGACATACCAGCAGCAAAGTTAAGACCCGTTTGACCGAGTACCACCACAGTTCCGCCGGTCATATACTCACAACCGTGGTTACCAACACCTTCAACTACGGCGCTCGCACCAGAGTTACGCACACAAAAGCGCTCACCTGCCACGCCGCGGAAATAGCTTTCGCCAGAAGTTGCACCAAACATCACGGTGTTACCCGCAATCACGTTTTCATGCGCCACCCCTCTGAAGGCGACCGGTGGTTTGATGACAATGCGACCACCACATAAGCCCTTACCAACGTAGTCATTGCCCTCGCCTGTTAATTCGATACTAATACCGTGCGCTAAGAATGCCGCAAAACTTTGACCCGCTGTGCCTTTCAGCTTGATGCTGATGGTGTCATTAGGCAAGCCAGCGTTCCCATAAAGCGTCGCCACTTGGTTAGATAGCATCGTGCCGCAGGTACGGTTTGTATTGGTAATTGGCAAGTCGATAGTGACTTTTTCGCCTTTTTCTAACGCTGGTTTTGCAAGTGCAATCAACTGATTATCAAGTGCATTCTTCAAGCCGTGGTCCTGAACGTCGTTGTTGAACAACGAAACAGATTGGTCCACTTTTGGTTGATGGAAGACCTTGCTGAAATCAAGAC
>RFOR01000119.1 GCA_009926525.1 Methylophilaceae bacterium | reverse complement strand
TACGCGTCAGGCAACGACCAATACCACCGTAAAAACGCCTATGCCATCGTTAATTTCTGTTGAGGTGATTGGTTTGGGTGACTAGTGTCGTTAATGATAATGAGGCCTGAACCCTGCCAAGGGGATATTTTTTAGCGCTGTATTTTCAGCGTTAAATTTTTGAGCAGTGTTTTTGACTAGATCTGTTCAGTTGGATTGGTTAATAAGTAAACCAACAACTGGTGTATTAAATAGTCTGATGAACTAGCCCTATTTCATCTTACCGTAACATTTAATCCCTATATTTCGTATTCTGTTTTAGGAGAGCTTTAAGTGATAAAAAAATTATGTGTGTTAGCTACGTGTTTGATTATTCCTTTATTGGCGCAAGCTAATTGGAACAGTGATTGGGCAAATCAAAAAAAGATCAGCATTAATGCGGTAGGCGTTACGCCTGCGCAAGCGCAGTTCCCTGTGGTGGTGCGTTTGCACTCAGGCAACTTTGACTTTAGTGCAGCGAATGTTGATGGCTCTGATCTGAGGTTTATTGCGGCAGATGATAAAACTGAACTGAAGTTTCATATTGAAAAATATGACTCTGTCAATGAATTGGCCGTCATTTGGGTGCAGTTGCCAAAGGTTGACGCGGCAGATAAAGATGCACATTTCTGGGTCTATTCAGGCAATGAAAAAGCGACAGCAAGTTCCGATGCTAAATCTACTTGGGATGCAACGACCGTTGCAGCCTTTCACTTTGCAGAAAAAGCACTCTTACAAGATAGTTCAGCGAGCGCGCTGGTTGCAACAGGTGAAGTCAGCGTTCAAAAATCAGCATTACTGGGTGAGGCTGCAGCATTTAATGGCAAGCCTTTAACCATTGCGGCTATTCCAGCACTTAAAGGCGCCGCGGCTTACACATGGTCCGCTTGGATTAAGCCAGCCAATATTACGCAAGCGGCAACGCTAGTGAGTCTCGGTGATACTTTAAGCTTAAAAACAGATGGTGTGAAGTTGAGCCTCAATGGCGGTAAGTTATCCGGCGGTGAGCTTAAAGCGGCGGCTTGGCAACATGTAGCGCTTACCATGGATGGCACCAAAGCAAATCTTTATATCAACGGTATCTCAGTTGCCACGGGCGATGTGTCAGCGGTAGATGCATCCGCTAACATTAAAGTGGGTGATGGCTATGCTGGCGAAATAGATGAAATGCAGTTAGCGAATGTAGCCCGCAGTGCAGAATGGTTAAAGCTTAGCGCCAGTGCGCAAGGCATGGATAGTCAGCTCTTAAAAATTGAAGCGGGCGACGATGAAGAGGGTGGTGATGGCGAGCCAAACTATATCGCTATTTTGATTAGCAGCTTAACCATCGATGCGAAAGTCGTCATTGGTATTTTAGCAGTGATGTTTGGTATCAGTACTTGGGTGATGGTTAAAAAAGCTAAATTGGTTTCTGTGACTGATAAGGACAACAGCCTATTCCTTGAGCGCTTTCAAAATGCAGGCAATGATTTGCTCTCGTTAGACAAGGGCGCTAACTATGAAAATTCAACGCTCTACAGGCTTTATACCGCTGGTCTGCGCGAGATTCGTAAGCGTGAGCAAGCAGGTGAGAAATTAGCGCTGAGTGGTGCTGCGATGGATGCGATTAAAGCGGCGATTGATGCTGACTTAGTGCGCGAGACTCAAAAACAAAATGCGGGCATGGTGCTGCTCACCATCGCAATTTCAGGCGGTCCATTCTTGGGTCTGCTTGGCACGGTGGTTGGGGTAATGATCACCTTTGCGGCGATTGCAGCGGCAGGGGATGTGAACGTGAATGCGATTGCGCCAGGTATTGCAGCGGCGTTGTTAGCAACGGTGGCGGGTTTAGCGGTAGCTATTCCAGCGCTGTTTGGCTACAACTACTTAGCCAGCCGCATTAAAAACATCACCATCGCCATGCAGATTTTTGTGGATGAGTTTGTGACGCGTGCTGCCGAGTTATACGGCAAGCAATAATGGTTGATTTTTTAACAAGCATTTTAGTGAGTATGTTCGTCGAGATGGCATCGAAATTCGGGGGCAGACAATATGTCTGAAGGCGTCAAGGAAGAGAACCAGCTGTACGACGAGATTAACATCACCCCGATGTTGGATTTGGCCTACGTGCTACTCGTGATTTTTATCATCATGACGACAGC
>RFOR01000118.1 GCA_009926525.1 Methylophilaceae bacterium | reverse complement strand
GACCTTCCCGCAACACAAATCGCAGTTGGTCTTCATTTTGCCAAGACACCTTTGCTGGTTTCAATTTCACGCCATCTAAAGATAGGCCATGATTGAGAAGATCAAGGTCGTTATAAGATAAGTCACCTTCAACCCGCACGAGGTATTCTTTCTCAACTGTGGAATCTTCACCAATTAAATGCCGTGCGATTCTCCCGTCTTGAGTAAGCACTAACATCCCTGTAGAGTCAATATCAAGTCGGCCTGCTGGCGCCAGACCTTTTAAAAATGCTCGCTGAAATTCCCTGGGCTGTGCGTGGTGAAGTAGCGGGTCATCTTGCCATTGATTGTCGGGATGAATCAGCACAATCGCAGGGTTGTATCCATCTTCTGCCTGACCAGACACATAGCCAATTGGTTTGTTAAGTATGATGGTGACGATTTCAGATTGATGCTGTTCTGCGTCTTTGCTCACCTCGATATTGGCATTCATCGCTACGCGGCTGCCTAACTCATCAACAATTCGGCCATCTACTTTTACCCAGCCATTTGTAATCCATTCATCTGCTTCGCGGCGTGAACAAAAACCTAGTTCGGCCATTCGTTTTGAAAGGCGCGGGAAGTCGGGATTGCTTGGCAAAGGTTTAGGCGCAAACATTGGATTGCTGGCGCGGTCATTATTAAAATCACCCACCTCAAAACCATCGCGCATTTTGCCGCCCCGGCGCGGGGTGTCGCGGCCGGTGTTATCCAAAATTGGCCGTGCTTGCTGAGGGCGTGGTACTTCGTCGCGTAATCTCCCGTCGTAACGGTGATTGCGTTGTGAGGCTTTAGATTGGGAGCTTTCGGATTGCTCTGGTGCGCGCGTGTCGATACGTTCAGCAACAGGCTCAGTTTGGGGCCGCATCACAGGTTTTGGTGCAACTGTGCGGTCACGCTTACTTGGGTCAATACGGCGAACAGGCGCTTTGCTCGCTCTTGGGCTCGCGCTATCTGTCGGTTTTTTTGTGATTTTAATGGTGGTCAAAATAGATGCCAAAAGTTTGATTTATATGATGTTGCGTATTATACGCTGTAACAAAACTTGCTTGACTAGCCATTGAATAATTTAGGTAATAAAAAACCCCTCAGCAAATGCTGAGGGGTTGATAAGTGCGCAAAGTTGTTTAAACCTTGTGATAAACCTCACTACCTTTTTTCACAAACTCAATCGACTTCTCTTGCATGCCTTTTTGAAGCGCTTCTTGTTCGTCCAGGCCTAGCTTGTCTGCGTAATCACGAACATCTTGAGTGATTTTCATTGAGCAGAAATGTGGGCCACACATTGAACAGAAGTGGGCTTGTTTTGCACCTTCTTGTGGCAATGTTTCATCGTGGAATTCCTTCGCTTTTTCAGGATCAAGGCCAAGGTTAAATTGGTCATCCCAGCGGAACTCAAAGCGTGCTTTTGATAGAGCATTGTCACGAATTTGTGCGCCTGGATGGCCTTTTGCCAAGTCAGCAGCATGCGCCGCAATCTTGTAGGTAATGATGCCAACCCGCACGTCTTCTTTATCTGGTAAGCCAAGATGCTCTTTTGGTGTGACGTAACAAAGCATTGCACAGCCATACCAGCCAATCATCGCTGCGCCAATGCCTGATGTGATGTGGTCATAACCAGGCGCAATGTCTGTGGTTAAAGGCCCTAAAGTGTAGAAAGGAGCTTCGCCGCAGTGCTCAAGTTGCAAGTCCATGTTCTCTTTAATGAGGTGCATAGGAACATGGCCTGGACCTTCAATCATGCATTGAACATCGTGCTTCCAAGCAATTTGTGTCAACTCACCTAGTGTTTTGAGTTCGGCAAACTGTGCTTCGTCATTTGCATCGTAAATTGAGCCTGGGCGTAAACCATCTCCCAATGAGAAGCTTACGTCATAGGCTTTCATGATTTCGCAGATGTCTTCAAAGTGTTCATAAAGGAATGACTCTTTATGATGCGCTAAACACCATTTAGCCATGATAGAGCCACCACGTGACACAATGCCTGTCATGCGTTTTGCCGTCATTGGGATATAAGCTAAGCGAACACCGGCATGAATAGTGAAGTAATCCACACCTTGCTCTGCCTGCTCAATTAAGGTGTCACGGAAGATTTCCCATGTGAGGTCTTCTGCTTTGCCATTTACCTTTTCAAGGGCTTGAT
>RFOR01000117.1 GCA_009926525.1 Methylophilaceae bacterium | reverse complement strand
GGGCAATGCCAAAAAGCCTCATACCTGGATAGTACCCGCCGCTAAACACTGTCCTAAATGGCTGACCGGCAGACATACTAGTATTGCAATTCGGGTAAGCAGTCACCCATTAACCGCTAAACTATGTAAAGATACCGGGATGGCCTTAGTCTCCACCAGCGCAAACCACAGCGGACATCAAGCCGCGAAAACAGTTAAGCAATGTCGCAAGGTTTTTGGACATCAAATCCAAATCATCACAGGCAAAACGTCGGGGGCTAAGAAACCATCGACCATACAAGATTTGTTGACTGGAAAAATCCTTAGGAAGTAACTCATGGCTGAACAACACATTAATCTAAACGCCGTTTATGAATATCTTCAAGGTCTACAGAGTCGTATCGTTGAAGCGGTCGAACTGATTGATGGCAAAAACTTTTTAAATGACAGCTGGCAACGCCCCGAGGGTGGTGGCGGAACTTCTTGCATGCTTGAAGAGGGAAATGTGTTTGAAAGAGCTGGCGTTGGCTTTTCACATGTCAAAGGAAATAAGCTACCTCCTGCAGCAACCTCAGCTCATCCTGAAGCCGCGGGAAGAGCATGGGAGGCCATGGGGGTGTCTTTAGTTTTTCACCCACGCAATCCATACATTCCGACAGTGCATATGAATGTCAGATTTTTTGTGGCAAAAGCCCGACAAGATTCAGATGAGCAAGATATTTGGTGGTTTGGTGGCGGCATGGATTTAACACCTTACTATGGCTTCGAAGAGGATGCTGTGCATTTCCACCGTACCTGTCGAGATGCTTTAGCGCCTTATGGACAAGACCTATACCCCAATTTCAAAAAGCATTGTGATGAATACTTTTATCTCAAACATCGCAATGAACCTCGCGGCATCGGCGGAATATTCTTTGATGACTTTAATAAACTGGGATTTGAGCAAAGCTTTGCGATGCAAAAAGCAGTGGGTGATGCTTTTGTTAGCGCGTACTTACCTATCTTGCAGCGCCGTAAAGACTTGGAGTTTGGTGAGCACGAACGTGACTTCCAAGCTTATCGTCGTGGGCGTTATGTCGAATTCAATTTGGTATTTGATCGTGGCACTTTATTTGGCCTGCAATCCAATGGCCGTACAGAATCTATTCTACTTTCCATGCCGCCTATCGTGAAATGGCGCTATGATTGGAAGCCTGAAGTAGGAAGTGCCGAGGCCAAGCTTTATACCGACTTTTTGATTGATAAAAACTGGTTAGGTCTATGACAACAATCGCTAGCACCAACATTCAAGATTTACTCGATTTTATTGATACCAGCCCTAGCCCATGGCATGTGGTGGCAACTTCAGCTATTAGACTAAGCAACGCTGGCTTTAAAGCCTTAGATGAGTCTAGCGCTTGGCAACTTGAAACTGGCGGTCGCTATTTCGTCCAGCGCGGTGGCAGTTCCATGATCGCGTTCACAATTGGCCAAAATCCTCTTCCAACCTCTGGCTTTAACATGGTAGGCGCTCATACCGACTCACCCGGCCTACGTCTAAAACCTCACGCTGCGTACAGTAGCGATGGCTTAATCCGCATTGGTGTTGAAGTTTATGGCGGTCCTATCTTGGCAACTTTTGCGGATAGAGATCTAAGCATGGCTGGCCGCGTCAATATCCGTTCAGCGCAGGGCTTTGAGACCCACTTAATTAAATTCGACAAACCGCTGTTAAGACTGCCCAATCTTGCGATTCATATGAACCGCGAAGTAAACGACAAGGGTCTAAAATTTAATAAACAAACTGAATTACCGTTGTTATTCGGTGAGTGCGCAAGTGGCATGGAAGCTGATGCGCAATTTTTAGGACACATTGCAAAATCACTTAATGTCGAAGTTAAAAACATCATCAATTTTGAGCTCAATGTTTTTGATACGCAAAAAGGCGTTATATGGGGCGCAAATCAGGAATTTATTGCAAATAGTCAATTAGACAACCTTGCTTCTTGCCATGCTGCGCTATCGGCTTTATTAGCGAATGAGAAACCAAAAAATACAGCCATCTGCGCGCTGTTTGACCATGAAGAAGTCGGGAGCGAAAGCACAGCTGGCGCGAGTGGAAGTTTTTTAGCGGACATTGTGGAGCGCATCAGTCTTCATTTAAACAAAGAAGAAAAATTACGCGCCTTAGCGAATAGCTTTTTTATCAGTGCTGATATGGCACATGCTTTTCATCCTAATCATGCAGGGAGTTATGAGCCATGTCACCATGTGCACATTAACAAAGGCCCTGTGATTAAAACAAATGCT
>RFOR01000116.1 GCA_009926525.1 Methylophilaceae bacterium | reverse complement strand
GCCGCTAAGATACGGCCTAAATTAGGGTCTGATGCGAAGAAAGCCGTTTTAATCAGCGGAGAATGCGAAATCGCATAAGCCACTTTGCGACACTCCTCGACATCACGACCCTCCTCCACTTGCACCGTCATAAATTTAGTAGCGCCTTCTCCATCACGCACAATCGCTTGCGCTAAAAGGGTCGCAACTTCCGTCATGGCATCGCGAAGCGCTAGAAAATCGGCTGTGTCGGCTTGAATTTCATCAATACCAGATTGCCCTGTCGCCATCAAAATCAAGGAGTCATTTGTTGAAGTATCGCCATCCACAGTAATGCAATTAAATGAGCGATTAACCGCGTAATCAATCAACTGCTCTAACGCTTGCTGGCTGATGGCCGCATCGGTAGCGATGTAACCCAACATGGTCGCCATATTGGGGTGAATCATGCCGGAGCCTTTAGAAATGCCTGTGATGGTGATGGTTTTGCCACCTAAAGAAATCTGTTTTGAATAGCCTTTTGCCACAATATCCGTAGTCATAATCGCTTCGGCAGCATTGAGCCAGTTATCTTCTTTTAAGTTGCTGATGCAAGCTGGCAGACCTGCAATCACCCGATCTACAGGCAAGGGCTCTAAAATAACGCCTGTCGAAAACGTTAAAATTTGTGATGCAGCTTTTGCCCCTAATAACTCAGCTAACGCCACACAAGTTTGTTTGGCATGCTGCATACCTGTCTCACCAGTGCCCGCATTGGCATTACCCGTATTCACGACTAAAGCACGAATATCGTTTCCACTCGCAAGATGCGCTTTACACAAAGTCACGGGCGCCGCACAAAATTGATTTTTGGTAAACACGCCCGCAACACGCGTGCCTTCACTGAGTTTAATCACCAATAGATCTTTTCGGTTTTGCTTGCGGATATTCGCCTCGGCAAACCCTAGCTGGAGGCCTTTTACTGGCAATAGAGAATTGGCTTGTGGCGCTGATAAGTTAACTGGCATTTTTTAACTCTAAAACATGAATAAGTAGGATTTTAACCGATAGATAAAACTTGCATGAAACAAAACATGCATCATAGGCATAAAAAAAGCGGCTTTTAGAGCCGCTTTTCATTTAGAAGGTTGTATTATCCAGCAACCGCTGATCTAAAGTCCCCATCACTTTTTCTCGGTCTTGGTCAGTCATATTCCACCATTCACGAATCTCTTCAACTGTGCGATAACAGCCTTGGCAAAAGCCATTGCTATCATTGATTGCACACACGCCAATACAAGGCGAAACGATATCTTCAATACCCATAAATTAACTCAATTTTCCGTGACATTGTTTGTACTTTTGTCCTGAGCCACAAGGACAAGGGTCATTGCGGCCAATCTTAACGCCTTCGCGTTCAAATGGCGCACCATCTTCTTTTGCTGGCGAAGCTAAAGCTTCGTCGTAATCAGTATGTTGGTATTGCACATTCTCAAGCTCTGTTGGCTTTTCAACGGCTTCTAAATCAGCAGCACTCTTCACTTGAACTTGCATCGTCACTTGCGTCACTTCGTGTTTAACGGTATCTAACAAAGCAGAAAATAGCTCGAAAGCTTCGCGTTTGTATTCTTGCTTAGGATTTTTTTGTGCATATGAGCGCAAATGAATACCTTGACGCAAATGATCCAAAGCAGACAAATGCTCACGCCAATGATTGTCCAAACTTTGCAACATGACCGCACGCTCAAATTGACGCATGGTATCCGTACCGGCCATTTCTTCTTTAGCTGTGTAAGCTTCTTGGGCAGAACCCTGAATAGTGTCGCGCAATGTTTCTTCATGCAAATCTGGGTTATCTTCCAGCATTTTTTGCAATGGAAGTTGAAGATTAAATTCACCTTGCAACACCTTCTCAAGCGAAGCAACATCCCACTGCTCTTCCACGCTACCTGGCGGAACATAAGTTGAAATCATATTATCAATCACATCATGGCGCATCGCCGCGATCGTTTCACCCACATCAGTCACTTCTAACAACTCATTACGTTGCTCGTAAATCACTTTACGTTGATCGTTGGCGACATCATCGTACTCAAGAAGCTGTTTACGAATATCGAAGTTGCGCCCTTCTACTTTACGCTGTGCATTTTCAATCGCACGTGTCACCCAAGGATGCTCAATCGCTTCACCTTCAGGCATTTTGAGACGTTCCATAATTGCTGAAACGCGATCTGATGCAAAAATACGCAACAACTGATCTTCAAGAGATAAGTAAAAACGACTAGAACCAGTGTCGCCTTGGCGTCCAGAGCGGCCGCGCAATTGATTATCCACACGGCGAGACTCATGGCG
>RFOR01000115.1 GCA_009926525.1 Methylophilaceae bacterium | reverse complement strand
TTCCATGCCGTTTTGAGTCGTCTTCGTCAGCATGGCGCAAGCGTACAAGAGATTTTGATTGACCGTGACCGCATTGATGCGCGCATGAAGGATTTGTTGAGTCTTGCAGAACAAGCGAATGTCCGCACAATGGAAGTGGATAGGGCGCGTTTAGATGGACTTGCGGGCGTAAATGGTCGTCACCAAGGGGTGATTGCTCGCGTGGTTGATACCCCAATTCCCTACAAAGATATTTACGATATTTTGGAATCTGGCCTAAAGGAGCCCCCCTTCTTTCTAATTTTGGATGGTGTCGAAGATCCGCATAATTTGGGGGCGTGTTTGCGTGTGGCAGATGCGATGGGCGTTCATGCTGTGATTGCCCCTAAAGACAGGGCTGTGGGCTTGAATGCAACTGTACGAAAAGTGGCTTGTGGTGCTGCTGAAACAGTGCCATTTTTGGCTGTGACTAACTTGGCTCGCACGATACGCGAGCTTCAAGAGGCTGGTGTGTTTGTGATTGGCGCTTCAGCAGAGGCTGAACATGATTTGCTCGCTACAAAATTCGATGGTCCAGTTGCACTCGTCTTAGGTGCCGAGGGGACCGGCTTGCGCCGCTTAACAGAAGAAACTTGTGATGCTTTAGTCAGTATTCCAATGTTTGGCAGCGTGGAAAGCCTAAATGTTTCTGTGGCAAGCGGAATCTGCCTGTATGAAGTGCGACGTCAAAGAAGTTTGAAGTAGCTTAATCTTGTTGTTTTAGCTTTATTAAAGACCGTTAAAATGTTATTTTAGCGGTCTTTCAGCTTTATCAATTTGCAACCTATTTTTGTTTCTAAGTCGCGGTTGGATTTAGAGTTTTTTTGTTGTTTTTGTAATGTTAATTTTTTGGAGTAATTATGGCTTTAGAACGCACTTTATCTATCATCAAACCTGACGCAGTTGCTAAAAATGTGATTGGTCAAATCTACTCACGTTTTGAAAACGCTGGCTTGAAAATCGTTGCAGCTAAAATGGCACAATTATCACAAGCTGAAGCTGAAGGCTTCTACGCTGTTCACAAAGAGCGTCCTTTCTTTGCTGACTTGGTTAAATTCATGATTTCGGGTCCAGTCATGATTCAAGCGCTTGAAGGCGAAGGCGCTGTTTTGAAAAACCGTGATTTAATGGGCGCAACTAACCCTAAAGACGCAGCCGCTGGCACTATTCGTGCTGACTTCGCTGAAAGCATTGATGCTAACGCTGTTCACGGTTCTGACTCTGCTGAAAACGCAGCAATCGAAATCGCTTACTTTTTCGGTAAGTAATTGTACTCATCTATTTTAGTATGATGAATCTGCTCGATTTTAACCAAGCGCAACTTGCCGACTACTTTGTAGGATTGGGCGAGAAGCCTTTTCGCGCTAAACAGTTGATGCGCTGGATGTATCACTTTGGCGTGAATGATTTTGAGCAGATGACCGATATTGCTAAATCTCTGCGTGAGAAATTAGCCGCCACGACCACCATCACCCCTCCCAACGTTCAACTTGAGCAGGTTTCCAATGATGGAACGCGCAAGTGGTTGGTGGGTGCTGGTACTGGCAACGGTGTAGAAACCGTGTTTATTCCAGAAGACGATAGAGGTACTTTGTGTATTTCATCGCAAGTCGGTTGTGCCCTTGAATGTACGTTTTGTTCAACGGGTCGCCAAGGATTTAACCGTAATCTCAGTGTCTCTGAGATTATTGGGCAATTGTGGTTAGCCAACCATTCGCTGAGACAAGATCCTGATTACGGGATGCTCCCAATGAGTGAGCGCATTATCAGCAATGTCGTTATGATGGGCATGGGTGAGCCGCTCACTAATTACGACAACGTCGTGACTGCCATGCAAATCATGTTGGATGACTCTGCTTATGGTTTGAGTCGACGTCGTGTTACGCTTTCAACAAGCGGCGTAGTACCGGCTATGGATAGATTGAAAGAAGATTGCCCTGTGGCATTGGCTGTTTCTCTGCATGCGCCAAATGATGCGCTGCGTGATGTGATTGTGCCGATTAACAAGAAATATCCGCTTAAAGAGCTGATGGCCGCATGCCAGCGCTATCTGGTCAAAGCGCCACGTGATTTTGTGACCTTTGAATATGTGATGCTTGATGGCGTCAATGATAGCTTTGACCATGCCAAGGAATTGCTGAATTTGGTGAAAGATGTGCCATGTAAGTTCAATTTAATTCCATTCAATCCTTTCCCCAACAGTGGTTACGAAACTTCACGTCCAGATAATATTCGCCGTTTTAGAGATGTTTTGATGCAGGCTGGATATGTGGTCACAACACGTAAAACGCGC
>RFOR01000114.1 GCA_009926525.1 Methylophilaceae bacterium | reverse complement strand
ATATTAAATAATTAAACTTTTAAAATTCTGTCGCCGCGACCAATGCCTGAAGCGCCTGTGCGCACAGTTTCTAGAATTACGGTTTTATCCAGTGCTTCTAAAAAGGCATCTAATTTTGAGCCAGAACCTGTGAGTTCGATGGTGTAACTCCCATCTGCTACGTCAATAATACGGCCACGGAAAATGTCGCTGATGCGCTTCATTTCTTCGCGCAATGCGCCAGTGGCTTTGACCTTGACCAGCATCAGCTCGCGTTCGATATAGCGGCCATCATTCAGGTCTAGGACTTTTACAACATCGACCAGCTTGTTGAGCTGTTTGATGATTTGCTCGATCACCTCATCCGATCCGGATGTGACAATCGTCATACGTGACAAAGTAGCGTCTTCAGTTGGCGCTACTGTGAGGGATTCAATATTGTATGCACGTGCTGAGAATAAGCCAGCCACACGTGAAAGTGCACCAGCTTCGTTTTCCATGAGAAGAGAAATAATATGTTTCATCTTAGCCCTCCATCTCGTCAGCAGCGTCATTGGCATTAGCGTCTGAACCTAAAATCATTTCAGAGATCCCTTTGCCGTTTGGCACCATCGGGAATACGTTTTCTTTTTGGTCTGTTAAAAAGTTCATGAACACGAACTTATCTTTCATTGCAAATGCCTCTTGCAATGCACCTTCAACGTCGCTTGGTTTGTCAATGTTCATGCCAACGTGACCGTAGGACTCAGCGAGTTTTACAAAGTCAGGCAAACTGTCCATGTAAGACTCTGAATAACGGTTTTCGTAAAAGAACTCTTGCCATTGGCGAACCATGCCTAAGTAACGGTTGTTAAGTAGAATGACTTTAATTGGCAAATGAAATTGTTTACAGGTTGAAAGCTCCTGAATATTCATTTGAATACTCCCTTCACCCGTCACGCAAGCTACTTGGGCATCTGGATACGCTAATTGACAGCCCATTGCGTATGGTAAGCCCACGCCCATGGTGCCTAAGCCGCCGGAGTTAATCCAACGACGTGGCTTGTCAAATTTGTAGTATTGGGCCGCCCACATTTGATGTTGGCCAACGTCTGAGGTTACAAAAGCGTTACCTTTGGTCACTTCACAGAGTTTTTCAATCACGAATTGTGGTTTGATAATGCTAATGCTTGAGCCATCGTAAACGGCTGATTTTTTACCACGCCAGCAATCAATTTTTGCCCACCAGCTTTTCAATGCTGAAGCATCTGGTTTATTGGTTTCAGCAGCTAATAGCTCATTCATTTCACCAAGCACGGATTGCACGTGGCCGACGATAGGCACGTCCACTTTAACGCGTTTGGAGATAGATGAAGGATCAACGTCAATATGAATGATCGTACGAGGAACACTTAAGAAGTGGTCAGGATTGCCAATTACGCGGTCATCAAAACGCGCGCCAACTGCTAACAATACATCACAGTCTTGCATCGCATTGTTGGCTTCGTAGGTGCCGTGCATGCCGAGCATACCCACGTATTGTTTGTCGGTTGCAGGGTAGCCGCCTAAGCCCATGAGGGTATTGGTCACTGGGTAACCCAGCGTTCTCGCTAATTTAACTAATTCGTTTGAAGCTTCACCCAATACCAAGCCTCCGCCTGTGTAAATCATAGGACGCTTCGCTTCGAGTAAGATCTTGACTGCTTTTTTGATTTGTCCTGAGTGACCTTTAGTGACTGGAGTGTAAGAGCGCATTTCAACGCTCTTAGGATAACTAAACTCAGCAAATTCAGCTGTAATGTCTTTTGGAATATCCACTACTACAGGGCCTGGACGACCGCTTGCTGCGATATAAAAAGCTTTCTTAAGGGTGATCGCAATATCGCGAACATCTTTAATCAAGAAGTTGTGTTTCACGCATGGACGGGTCACACCAACCATATCAACTTCTTGGAATGCATCCATGCCGATGGCAGCTGTTGGCACTTGGCCGCTAATCACCACCATTGGGATTGAGTCCATGTAAGCAGTCGCAATGCCTGTAACCGCATTGGTTGCACCTGGCCCGGATGTTACAAGCGCTACACCAACTTCACCTGTTGCACGAGAAAAAGCATCAGCCGCATGAACCGCAGCTTGCTCATGGCGAACGAGAATATGTTTGAAGTGCTTTTGCTTAAATAATGCGTCGTAAATGTGCAGCACAGCACCGCCTGGATAGCCGAAGACGAACTTAACGTTCTCTTCCTGCAAGCATCGCATGATTATTTCCGCGCCAGAAATTTGGCCTACTTTTTGCTGATTGCTATCGTCCATATACGTACTTGTTTTTGCTAATAATCGGGTAACCCTGAACA
>RFOR01000113.1 GCA_009926525.1 Methylophilaceae bacterium | reverse complement strand
ATATCGGTGGGCGTGATAGTCCGTAAGTATTTGGTGCACCACTCCTTGCCTTTGGTTTGGATGAAATACAAATTGCGGTAGTTCACCCACAGCGCCCCAAGCCACGCCGACTTAGAACTGTGCGCTAGATTTTTGGCTTCGCGCAAAAGTTTTAAATGCACATTCAGTTGCGCGTCTAAGGCAGGTAATGCAATCTTTTTGTAGCTTAAGTCTTTACCAGCGGTTTTCATAAAGATAGGAAAGAGGCGCTCCAGAATAAAAGGCATGAGGCTCATGCCCTTGTGTGCACCATCGGTTGCTTTGGCGTGCATCAGATCGCGCTCTTTGGGGGGCATGTTCTTATTGGCCACCTTAAAGAGTTCAGCAACCCAAGGCAAGTACAACTCCCAAAACCGCGGCGTACCCACAAAATAATTGGCCGTGGCGTATTGGTCTCCTGGCACGATGGCGCTTAGGGTCTCCAGCGGTAGTTTGGTGGCTTTGAAAAAAGCCACGCAAACCTCTAAAAAGCGGGGGTGAGCGATCTCGCCTTGCAGCCAGAGATTATGAAAAAGTGCTTCATTGACGGGTGCGGGATCGCAAAAGTACACATCCTTACCGCGGTCTGCCTGAATGGCGGCGACCCAATCTGCGCTTTTCATACCGGTTCGCTCGGTAAAGCGCCACGACAATGCGCCCCACAGCTTAGCGCCCTTCACGTAATCGCTCTTAGCTAAGCGCTCTAAAACCAAAAACTCTTCGAGCTCGGATTTGAGCCCGCTGTTATCAATTGCCGCAAAACTGGGGTCAAGTAAATCGCGCTGCCAGCTCTCGTAGTAAATCTGAAAAATACGCAAAGGTGATTTCACTGAACCTGGCACATCCAAGCGGGGCGCTGTAGATCCTGGCGATTTTGCCTTCCCCTTGGTTGCGGCCTTGCTGGAGCTTTTGGCGAGCGCTTGTGCATCACCGGATTTTTTAGCGTCTGCGCTCGTTTTTTGTGCAGCGCTTTTTGCGCTCAGCCGATCGGCAGCTGGAGATTGCGGTTTAGAGGGAGTTGTGGAGCTTGCCGGTTTGGATTTGGGTGTAGCCATCGTTATTCTCGGTTGCGAAACAAATTAAGTGGGTCGTACGTGCTCTTCTAAATCATTAAGGGCGATGGGTTTGCGCAAAACCACTGCGCGCTCTGGTACGCCGCCACGCGCCACAATATCGGCGTCACTCAATGCTGTAATGACAATAATTTTTTTAGGTGCAAACTCACAGGACGCGAGCGCCGCGAGCATGCGAAAGCCATCCATCTGCGGCATATTGAGATCGGCAATCAGCACGTCTGGGTGAAACTCGCTCATGAGCACCAAGCCTTGAAAGCCGTTGCCTACACTATGCACTTCCGTTTTAAAGTCAAAGCCCTCAATGCTCATCTCTAAGAGTTTGACAATATCCGGGTCGTCTTCAACGACTGCGACCTTCAGGACATCGGGGGCTACTGGCCGCATGATCGGCAAGTGGTTTTTTTCGCTAAGCCACTGGGTCACCGACTCGGCTAACACCTGCGCCTTGGCGTTTGATTTTTCTTGCGCGAGCAAAACCCCTGCCCCAATCCAATGCTCGACCGTTTGAGGTAAAACGTGCATGCGCTCTGCTGCCTCGGTAATCGTTAAATAGCTGCTAATGCTGGTCATAGTACTTTTTTATAGTTCGCCATTGGTGGTATTCAAAGTGTACGCTATTTGCCGCTTGCCTCGGCTCACCCCTCTCCCACAGCCCAATCCATACAATGGGGCATTAACAATCGTGCAGAGCGCCTTGAGCGCACCTCTATTAGGAAAGGCTGCCCTAAGGAAGATTGCGAAGACAAGCGGGGGTAGTGAGGGGGTAGTTGCTCGCACTAGTCTGGTGCACCCCACTCAGCAAAGAATGGCGCTCCATGCTATTCTGAATAACCACAATACAGAAATGGAAATACTGCAATGGGTGAAGGCGTCATTATTGGTACGGTCTTAGTCCTAAGCGGGCTCGTCCTAGCCATCATCAAAAAAAGTCAGGGCTCAAGCCTGCCCTCGGAGATCGACAAAAAAGCCTACCAAACTAAGCTTGAAATCAAGCTCGCGCACCACTACGCCGCCAACGAAGCGCACTGGATTAGCAAAAATCTGAGTGACTTTGTTTTTGATTTTGGTTTGGATCTACAACACGATGCCTTAGTCGCACGCTATCAAGACCATGCGCAATTTGAAAAGAATCGCTTGCATACCCAGCGCATTGTCTCGCCCAACCAATTGTGCGAGCAACTGGTAGGTCGCGCCATCGATCTTAGGATCAACCCTGTGCGCTTTGAGCGGCATATGCGCGCTTTGTGGGTCCTCTTACTCGTTCCGATTGGTAAGTT
>RFOR01000112.1 GCA_009926525.1 Methylophilaceae bacterium | reverse complement strand
AGATGGGCTAAGAGGGGAGATAAATTTTTCAAGATGATTAAAGCAATCGGCAACCAAGATTAAGCCTTTATGTTGAGGCCTACCTTTTAATCTCAAGATTTTTTGTACCGCTTTTCGGTTGGCGGGATCGCAGCCTAGTCCAAACACGGCTTCGGTTGGATAGGCGAAAACCCCACCAAATTTTAAATAATGCCTGAGGCCACGGGCATTCAATGCTTATTAACCTTTAACAGCGCGATAGCCAATATCTTTTCGGTATTGCGCGCCATCAAATTTGATTTGTTCAAGGGCTTGGTAAGCTTGCGTTTGTGCATATTTCACTGTTTCACCAAGCGCGGTAACACATAAAACACGACCACCACTTGTCACCACTTGGTCACCATTCATGGCAGTGCCAGCGTGGAATACTTGCATATCATCCGTGCCACTTGGCAGGCCTGTAATGGCATCGCCAGTGCGGGGTGTATCAGGATAATTGGCTGAGGCCATCACTACGCCAAGAGCAGTCCGTCTGTCCCACTCAGCCTCGACCTCATCTAGGGTCCCATTGACGGCATGTTCAGCTAGCTTGATCAAATCACTCTTTAATCGAAGCATAATTGGCTGTGTTTCCGGGTCGCCCATGCGGCAGTTAAATTCCAAAGTTTTGACATCGCCATTTGGACTAATCATCAGACCGGCATATAAAAATCCTGTATATGGAATGCCGTCAGCAGCCATCCCTTCAATTGTAGGCTTGATGATGTCGCGCATGGCTTTCGCATGAATGGTTGGCGTAACAACTGGCGCTGGGGAATAAGCGCCCATCCCGCCTGTATTTGGGCCTTGGTCACCATCGAGCAAACGTTTATGATCTTGGCTGGTAGCAAGGGGTAAAATGTTTTTGCCATCCACCATCACGATGAAACTTGCTTCTTCACCAGTTAAAAATTCTTCAATCACGACACGTGCGCCCGCACTGCCTAATTTGTTATCAGACAACATTGAATCAATCGCAGCGTGCGCTTCATCTAATGACATCGCAACCACCACGCCTTTGCCTGCCGCTAAACCATCCGCTTTAATCACAATCGGTGCACCTTGTACACCTACATAATCATGTGCTGCTTTCGCATCGGTAAAGGTTGCGTAAGCTGCTGTTGGGATGTTGTGGCGGATCATGAAAGCTTTTGCGAAGTCTTTCGAGCTCTCAAGCTGGGCCGCGGCTTTGGTTGGGCCAAATATTTTCAGACCAGCAGCACGGAAAGCATCTACTACGCCTTGAGATAGCGATGCTTCTGGGCCAACAATGGTCATTGCAATTTGTTCGTTTTGCGCAAAAGCAACTAGTTCAGGCACGCTGGTAATTGCCACGTTAAGCATATCAGGATTAAGCGCTGTGCCTGCATTGCCTGGCGCAACGAATACGCGGCTCACTTGTTTATTTTGGGCGACTTTCCATGCCAAAGCATGTTCACGTCCTCCACCACCAATAATCATGACTTTCATTGTTTATTCCTAATGCTTAACTAATCGTGCTTAATTAATGACGGAAGTGACGGAAGCCTGTGAGCACCATCGCTAAACCATGTTCGTCTGCTGCGGCAATGACTTCTTCATCGCGCATGCTGCCACCCGGTTGAATCACGCATGAGGCGCCGGCTTCAGCTAGGACGTCCACACCGTCACGAAATGGGAAGAATGCATCAGAAGCAACCGCCGCACCTTGCAATGAAAGGTGCGCGTTTTGTGCTTTGATGGCAGCAATTTTAGTGCTGTCTACTCGGCTCATTTGGCCTGCGCCAACGCCAAGTGTCATTCCATCGCCACAGAAAACGATGGCATTGGATTTGACGAACTTAGCCACGCGCCAAGCAAAGAGCAAGTCTTCTAATTGCTTAGGGGTTGGTTGTTTTTTGGTCACAATTTTGAATTGTGCTGGGGTCACGTTGAGAGCGTCTGGAGACTGCACTAATAAGCCGCCACCGACACGCTTGTATTCAAGATTATTGAGTTCATTTCCAAGTGCAACGGTTAGTACGCGTACGTTGGTTTTTGCTGCAAAAATTTCTTTTGCGGCAGATGAAACTGCTGGTGCAATGACTACTTCAACGAATTGCTTAACCACGGCTTCTGCAGTTGCTGCGTCGATTTCACGGTTAAAGGCGATGATGCCACCAAATGCAGAAGTTGGGTCTGTGCTAAATGCTTTTTGATAAGTCTCAAGCAAGGTTGCGCCAATCGCTACACCGCATGGATTGGCATGTTTGACAATCACGCAAGCTGGCACATCAAATGTTTTGACGCATTCCCAAGCCGCATCAGCATCGCCAATGTTGTTGTATGAAAGCTCTTTTCCTTGTAGCTGTGTAAAACTCGCAAGTGCACCAGTTGGCACAGTTG
>RFOR01000111.1 GCA_009926525.1 Methylophilaceae bacterium | reverse complement strand
CCCGCCAATACATGGGTTATGTTGAGAAGATGCAGGCGATTAAATTGGAATTGGCGGCTGATTATTTGTTGATGTCAGCGATGTTGATTGAGATTAAGTCCCGTATGTTGTTACCAAAGCCTACAGAAGTAGAGTCGGAAGATGACCCACGTGCTGAATTAGTGCGTCGATTAATGGAATATGAGGCCATTAAATTGGCCGCGCAAAAGCTCGATGAGTTGCCGCAAGTAGGCCTTGATTTGATGGTAGCAAATGCCTATTTTGAAAAAATTACTGAGGTGCAAGCTGCGCAAGTTTCAATAGAGGATTTAATGTTGGCTTGGCAAAACGTGCTTAAGCGCGCTAGTCATTATGCGCATCATAAAGTTGGAAAGTCAGAGCTTTCCGTGCGCGAACATATGAGCCAGATTTTGCGAAAATTAAAAGAGCAAAATCTGATGGAATTCTCAGCACTTTTTGATATTGAAACGGATGGGATTCCTAAGCTGGTCGTATGCTTTTTAGCGATATTGGAATTGGCGCGTGAAGGCTTGGTCAAGATTACGCAGCAAGCAGCGTTTACCCCTATTTACTTAAATATCAATCAAAGCTAATCATGGTGTCTAACAATACAACGCAGATGAAAGTGATATTGGAGGCTGCTCTGCTGACGAGCTCTAATCCGTTATCTTTAGACGATATGTTGCGCTTATTTTCTGAACGAATTGAGAGAGCAACCTTGCGTATGTTGCTTGATGAACTTAGGCAGGATTGGCAGTCTCGTGATCCTATCAGCATGGAGTTGGTGCAAGTTGCCAGCGGTTGGCGTTTCCAAGCGCTACCTAAATTTTCGCCATATTTGTCCCGCTTGAATCCAGATCGTCCGCAACGCTATTCGCGTGCTGCAATGGAAACATTAGCCATTATTGCTTACCGCCAGCCTGTTACGCGCGGCGACATTGAGGAGCTTCGTGGTGTTGCTGTAAATCCTAATACGATTCGTCAATTGCAAGAGCGTGATTGGATTGATGTGGTCGGTCAGCGTGATGTGCCTGGCCGCCCATCGTTGTATTCAACTACTAAAACCTTTTTAGATGACCTCAATCTTAAATCCTTGGCTGAATTGCCTGAGATGGAAACCTTTATTGAGCAACCTTTTGCCGAAGAACCTATCGTTGAGACTTCCCAAGAAAGAACAACGCAAGTTGATTTTCTTGGTAACGGCGAGTCTCCAGCCAATTAAAATATTTAGCTAGGCAATCTGCGGTAAAATTAGCATTATTCAATTATCGAAATATCCAACATGGCTCGTCCTTTTAAGCAACAGCGTGATCCACAGCGTACCATTAAGCGCCCAGCGACTAATTTCACGCCTATAGCACAAGATCCTGATGCTCCTGCATTACCAACGCAGCGTTTGCACAAACTATTAGCTTTAGGTGGCTTAGGCTCTCGGCGTGATATGGAAGCATTGATTGCCAGTGGTCGCGTGACCATTAATGGTCAAGTGGCGACACAAGGTGCTCGTGTGACTGAGAATGATATTGTGCGTGTGGATAGCCGACCAGTACGTTTGCCATTCGAGCCTGAATTGCCGAAGGTGCTGATTTACCATAAGCCAGAAGGTGAAATTGTGAGTCAGGATGACCCGGAGGGTCGTGCTAGCGTGTTTGATAAGCTTCCTAAAGTGCGTGGTGTTAAATGGATTGCTATTGGTCGTTTGGATATTAATACTTCTGGACTGCTGATTTTTACGACTTCGGGTGAGCTTGCCAATCATTTCATGCATCCACGTTATGGCGTTGAGCGTGAATACGCTGTGCGTATTTTTGGCGAATTGACGGATGAGCAATTGGCGCAGTTACGCGTTGGTATTGAGCTGGATGATGGCCCTGCAAATTTTGACATCATCAATCCGCAAGGTGGCGAAGGCTCTAACCACTGGTATCAAGTTGTCCTAACAGAAGGCCGTAATCGCGAAGTGCGTCGTTTGTTTGAAGCATTTTTAGCGCCAGTAAGCCGTTTGATGAGGGTACGTTTTGGCCCAGTGAATTTACCACCACGCTTGAAGCGCGGGATGATGTTGGAACTGTCCCCTAAGGAAGTTGTAGGCTTGTTAGAGTGGGCTGGCTTACAAACACCTAGTGGACCAATGCGTCAGCTCACAACACGTGAAAAAGATAAGCTTGGCACTGCATTTACACCTAAGCCTAAACGCGAAGCGCGAGAGCGAATTGCCGCTGGTGAGCGCAACAAGAGTGAACGTCAAAGTTATTATGAGCGTAACGCACCGCCAAGCTTGGCGGAAACATTGACTGGTACGCAACGTAAGAGCCGCGGTACTAACTCGGTCGATAAAAAAGCTTCAGAGCGTGCGGCGACGGATAAAGAGAAGTTGGATAGAGCAGATTTTGCGCGCGATAAACGTAATACCCGTG
>RFOR01000012.1 GCA_009926525.1 Methylophilaceae bacterium | reverse complement strand
TTAGATCTGCCATTTAATCGGCGTTTCACCACGCCCACTCAGGTAGGCGTTAATTTGTGAGAATTGATGGTTGCCAAAAAATCCTCGATGCGCTGACAAAGGTGATGGGTGGGGTGAGTTGAGCACTAAATGCCTTTTGTTGTTTATTATCTCGCCTTTTTTTTGTGCATAACTTCCCCAAAGCACAAATACCAAGCCTTCTTTGTGATCATTTAATGCCGTAATTGCGGCATCGGTAAACTCTTCCCATCCGCGCTTTTGGTGTGAGCCTGCATTCGCCATTTCTACAGTTAGTGTTGCATTAAGCAATAAAACGCCTTGCTTTGCCCAAGGGGTTAGGTCACCTTCACCGCTCATTTTGATACCTAAATCTGCTTCAATTTCTTTGAATATATTTCTAAGAGATGGTGGAGGCTTAACGCCTTGCGGTACTGAAAAGCTTAAGCCATGCGCTTGCGCTTGGCCTTTGTCATCCCCATGGTAGGGGTCTTGTCCAATAATCACTACGCGGACTTTATCAAATGGAGTGTGGTTAAATGCATTAAAAATCAGTGGATTAGCTGGGTAAATAGTTTTTCCGGTTGATTTTTCTTGTTTTAAGAAGTCTCTTAGAGACTGCATATAAGGCTTGTTAAGCTCTTCGCCTAGCTGGGCTTGCCAAGATGCATCTAAGTGTCCAATGGGTTCAGCGACCATAATTACTTAAGTGTTTGTTGATGAGGATGTTTCATTATAAAGCCAGTATCGTTTGCGTGTTAAAATGGCTTTGAAGCTGGCTAGACAGTCGCCGTTCAGCAATGAAGGGAGGAAAGTCCGGGCTACGCAGAGCGGGATGACGGCTAACGGCCGTACGCTGAAAGCTAGTAATAGTATAAGGCGCGGAATAGGGCCACAGAGACGAGCGTATTAAGTTACGGTGAAACGCGGTAACCTCCATCCGTAGCAAGACCAAATAGGCTGACAATGGCGTGGCTCGCGCTGTCAGCGGGTAGGTTGCTTGAGCGTGCGAGTAATTGCACGCCTAGATGAATGACTGTCACTTGCCGCAAGGTGAGAACAGAACCCGGCTTATCGGCCAGCTTCACTTTTCTTGATTTTCCCTCGCTTTTTCTTTGTTTGTCGTTGTCTTTTTGTTCAGCCTTCCTTGTCTTTAATTATTCAAAAATTATTTTCAAATTTAATAAATGCTTTTGGGTTTTTATTGGAGATCCCGCAAACCTTATGTGGGCTTGGGTTTGTTAAATAATCTTAAATTCACCCCATTTTTCGACTCTTTATAAGTCACATTCATTTAATTAGCTATGTACTTATTTATTAAGGACATTTTATTTATGTGAAAAATGCGCTAAGTCATTGTCCTATAAAGGAAAAATCGTAAAAAAGGGCTTGCAGAAGCTCTTTTTTTTATCTATAGTGTCAACAAGTGGGTGAAAGTGGTGTTTTGTGGGAATTTTGCTGGCCGATTTAGTTGCGCTCATCTCCCAATACGGCCAGCAAGTTTTCTGTTTTTTTCATCAGCCCCATCAAAATAAAAGGGATTTTAGAAGATTTTATGTTTCGCGGCGCTTCATCATTAAGTTTAGATGTGAAAGGTAGGTTGGCTGTGCCAGCCAAGCATCGCGACGCCCTGTTGTCTGAAAGTGCGGGTCAATTAGTATTGACTGCACATCCTCATCGTTGTTTGTTGTTATACCCACAAGTTGCGTGGGAGCCTATTCAAGCCAAAATGATGTCCCTATCTTCTTTCGATAAGCGCTCAAGTGCTTTGCAGCGCTTGTTGGTGGGTTATGCTGAAGATATGCAAATGGATGCAGCTGGGCGCTTACTAGTCTCACCAGCGCTTCGCGAATTTGCGAATTTGGATAAACAAGTGATGTTAGTGGGTCAGGGTAGCCACTTCGAAATATGGAATCTTGATGCTTGGCGCGCTCAATTAGATATTGTGATGGCAAGTGAAGACTTGGCATTACCCACCGAATTAGAGGGCTTCTCACTGTGAGCGCGAGCTCACCATTGACCCAGTCTGAACAATTGGTAGGAGAGGTGTCACCGCACATTACGGTGATGCTTGAAGAGGCGGTTGAAGGTTTGGCGATAAAGCCGAATGGCACTTACGTCGATGGAACGTTTGGACGTGGTGGACATAGCCGCAAGATTTTGGAGAAGTTGGGAAGTGAAGGTCGTTTAATTGCGCTTGATCGTGATTTGGCGGCTGTAAGTTCTGCGGCGTCTATTCAAGATGCCCGTTTTCAAATTGTGCATCGTCATTTTGCTGCCCTAGAGGAAGTGCTGGCTGAGCTGGACGTTTCTGCTGTGGATGGCATTTTGCTGGATTTGGGCATTTCATCGCCGCAAATCGATATTGGCGAACGTGGTTTTAGTTTTAGATTTGATGGCCCATTGGATATGCGTATGGACCAAAGTAGCGGGCAAACCGCTGCTGAGTTTGTCGCGGTTGCTACAGAACAAAAATTGGCGGAGGTTATAAAGGCTTATGGTGAAGAACGGTTTGCTAAACAGATTGCAAGGGCGATTGTTGCGGCACGCGCAGGGGGGGATGCCATCTCCACTACGAAACAACTTGCCAAGATCGTGGCAAGTGCCGTCCCAAAAATCGAGCCTGGCCAAGACCCGGCGACGCGCACTTTTCAAGCTCTTAGGATTTTCCTCAATCAAGAGCTTGAGGAGTTATCGCTAGTATTGCCCCCACAAGGTCGATTGTCAGTGATTAGTTTTCATTCATTGGAAGACCGTATCGTGAAGCAGTTTGTAAAAGGTGAGCAAGATAGAGACGACTTGCCATCAAACTTTCCTGTGCTAGCTAAAGATTTGCCGCAACCAAGAATGATGGCTGTTGGCAAGGCGCTAAAAACCAGTGCGCAAGAAGTGAAAAGAAATCCTCGTTCACGTAGTGCTGTGTTGCGAGTGGCTGAGCGAACGAATGTGAGTTTATAGATGACGCGTTTAAATCTTATTTTGTTTGCGGTGTTAATTATTAGTGCTTTGAGTCTGGTGACTTCACAGCACAAATCTCGCAAGTTGTATTTTGAGTTACAACAACAGCAAGAATCCGCAAAGCTTTCTGAAACAGAATGGAGCCAGTTGCAGTTAGAACAAAGCACATGGGCGATGCATAGTCGTTTAGAGCAAGTGGCGACGGATTTGCTTCACATGCATGTGCCAGATACCAAACATATACAAATCGTGTCGCCTGATGATGTGCAAGCGCCACAAGCCACAACACAAACATCGAAGTAAAAAGGAATTTATAGAAAATGGCCGTCGTTCAGCAAACAATCAAATTACCGCAGTGGCGTCGTCGCGCACTGTTGGTGGTGGTGTTGCTGGGCTTTGCTGCTTTACTTGGCCGCGCAGTTTTTTTACAGGGCATGCGTCACTCTTTCCTGCAAAAGCAAGGAGATGCTCGCACTACACGCGCCATGACACTTTACGCTCACCGCGGCATGATTACCGACCGCAACGGCCAGCCGCTTGCGATTAGCTCCCCTGTTGAATCTATTTGGGCCAATCCTGCGGATGCGCAAGCGAGTAAAGAGCAGGTTGAGAAGTTGGCAAAACTTCTAGAGATCAATCCAGATGAAATTTCAGCAAAACTCGCGAACCAAAATCGCGACTTCGTTTATCTAAAACGTCGTATTTCACCAGAATTAGCCAATCATGTGATGGCACTTAATGTTCCTGGTGTTTACATGCAACGAGAATATAAGCGCTTTTATCCAGCTGGCGAAGTCACTGCACATTTAGTTGGTTATACCGGATCAGATGAAAAAGGTTTAGAAGGCTTTGAGTTGCAATATCAAAACTGGCTTTCAGGAAAACCAGGCAGTCGCCACGTCATTAAAGACCGTCAGGGTCATATTGTCGATGATTTGGAAGCCGTTAAATTACCCCAGGATGGGCGGGATTTGGTCGTTTCTATCGACCGAAAAGTGCAATATTTAGCTTATCGCGAATTAGCGAAAGCGGTTGAAGAAAATAAGGCAAAAGCAGGCGCCGCTGTGGTACTTAATGCTAAAACGGGTGAGATTCTAGCGATGGTGAATTTGCCAGCCTATAACCCAAATAATCCAAGTAAAGATATTGCAAAGTCTCGTAACCGTGCCATTGTTGACCTGTTTGAACCAGGTTCAACGATGAAGCCAATGACAATTTCGGCCGCGCTCGAGACTGGTCAATACACCCCGGACACCAAAATTGATACAGCACCGGGCACGTATAAGATCGGGACTGCAACAGTGCATGACTCGCATCCCAATGGTGTGTTAACTGTAGCGCAGGTCATTCAGAAGTCATCTAATGTTGGTTCTGCAAAGATTGCATTATCTCTTGAACCGCAATATATGTGGGGCGTCTTTAACCAACTAGGTTTTGGCACTATTACGCATGTGAATTTTCCAGGCGAGGCGTCGGGAAAACTAAGAAATTACAAAACTTGGCATGCCATTGAGCAAGCCACTATTTCTTATGGCAACGGCATCAGTGTGACGCTATTACAGCTCGCTCGCGCTTATACAGTGTTTGCAAATGATGGCGAATTGCGGCCAGTCACATTACTTAAATCTAAAGATCTAGCCGTTGGACAGCAAGTTTTTTCAAGAGCAACCGCACTCAGCGTGCGAGATATGCTTGAGACAGTGGTTCAGGCAGGCGGTACCGCTCCAAAAGCGCAGGTAATGGGTTATCGCGTGGCGGGTAAAACAGGAACAGCGCATAAGCCAGGTATCGGTGGTTATCAAGATAAGTACATTGCATCGTTCGTCGGGATGGCGCCAGCAAGCAATCCTAAGCTCATTGTTGCCGTTATGATTGATGAGCCTAGCAATGGACAATATTACGGTGGCATAGTCGCAGCGCCAGTATTCAGTGCTGTGATGGGCGCTACGCTCCGCATGATGGGTGTGCCGCAAGATGCGCCGAATAATAACGTGATCTTGCCACCAGTAGGTTTGCCTGATGTTAAGGAGGCAACATAGTGCAGGCTAATCTCAATTCATTAAAAGCCCAAGTCAATATTGGACATATGACGGCAGATAGTCGCCAAGTGCAAGCGGGTAGTTTGTTTGTCGCTTACAAAGGCGATGTGACTGATGGTCGTGCTTATATTTCACAAGCGATAACAAGCGGTGCGTCTGCAGTGATTTGGGAAAAAGAAGGTTTTGCATGGAACGCTGATTGGAAAGTGCCTAATCAGTCAGTGGCAGGATTAAAACAGTCAGTTGGGAAGCTTGCGAGTGAGTTTTACGGCAAGCCTTCAGAGCAACTTTGGATGGTGGGTGTAACTGGCACGAATGGTAAAACAACTTGTAGTCATTGGTTGGCGCAAGTCTTTACTGCGCTTGGTCAACAATCTGCAGTGGTCGGTACATTAGGTAATGGCCTGCTGAGCAGTTTATCCAAAACTAGCAACACCACACCAGATGCCATCGTGCTGCATGGTTTGTTGGCTGATTATTTGGCACAAAAGGCTAAGGTTGTTGCAATGGAGGTTTCGTCACACGGCTTGGATCAAGGTCGCGTGAATGGCGTGGCTTTTGATATTGCCGTTTTTACCAATTTAACCCGCGACCATTTGGATTATCACGGTGATATGCAAGCTTATGGCGAAGCCAAGAAAAAGCTTTTTGCATGGGATGACCTAAAGACTGCGGTGGTAAATCGCGATGATGCTTTTGGCTCCAAACTTGCCGCTGAGTTGACGATGCAAGGCAAACCAGTGATGACTTATGGCTTGAATAAAAACTTTGCTGGTGAAAATGATATTGCAGTCAAAAGCATGCAATTGACAGATGAAGGCATGCGCTTAGAGGTGACAACGCCTAAAGGCGAGGCAACGATTAGTGCGAATGTGATTGGTCAATTTAACGCTTATAACTTGCTTGCAGTTCTAGCGACTTTATTAGCGTCCGATGTGGCATTAGCTGACGCTGTTCAAGCACTTTCAAATATCAAACCTGTGGCAGGTCGTATGCAGCAGTGCGGTGGTGGCATTCATCCTTTAATCGTAGTGGATTACGCTCATACGCCAGATGCTTTAGAGCAAGTGTTGAAATCCCTCCGTGCGCAACTCAGCCCAAATGCAGCGCTTATTTGCGTGTTTGGTTGTGGTGGTGATCGAGATCAAGGTAAGCGCTCGCTCATGGGAAAAGCTGCCTCTAGCTTGGCAAGTTGCGTCATTGTGACTTCAGATAATCCACGCAGCGAATCGCCAGCAAGCATTATTCAAGCAGTAATTGCTGGCGCTGGTTCGCAAGCTAAGAGCGTTGAGAATCGTGCTGAGGCAATTAAGCAAGCCATCAAAACCGCTAAAAAAGGGGATGTGGTGTTAATCGCAGGCAAAGGCCACGAAGACTACCAAGAGATTGCGGGTGTGAAATATCCATTTAGCGATATGCAGGTGGCGCAAGAAGCACTGCAGGAGATATCGGCATGATGCGCTTATCTGAAGCTGCTTTGGCTACACGGGGACAATTAGTCGGCGCTGATGTTGAGTTTTGCTGCGTAGGGACAGATAGCCGTGCGATTAAAAAAGGCCAACTATTTGTGGCGCTTAAAGGTGAAAACTTTGATGGTCACGAATATGCCGCGCAAAGTTTAGAAAAAGGGGCAGCTGCAGTACTTGTTTCTAAGGCATCAAATGCCAGCACAGCAGTTGTTGTAAAAGATACGCGCTTGGCGCTTGGTGAATTGGCGGCGCATTGGCGTGCCAAGTTTGATATGCCTGTGGTCGCCATTACTGGCAGCAACGGCAAAACCACAGTTAAAGAAATGCTGGCGGCTATTTTAAAAGTAGTGGCTGATGATGCAAGTGTTTTGGCAACTCAAGGCAATTTGAATAATGACATTGGCCTGCCTATGACCATGCTCAATTTAGGCAAGCAACATCGTTACGCTGTGCTTGAAATGGGTATGAACCATACAGGTGAGCTGTCTTATTTAACCAATTTAGCAAAACCAAGTGTGGCTTTAGTGAATAACGCTGGCACTGCGCACATAGGTGAACTTGGCAGTGTAGAAGCGATAGCAAATGCCAAGGGGGAGATTTTTGAGGGCTTAGCTGATGGCGGCACGGCGATTATTAATGCGGATGATGTATTTGCGAATTTGTGGAAAAACTTAGCGAGCAAACATCAGCAAGTAACCTTTGGTTTAAAAGCAAAAGCCGATGTGACGGCGAAATATGAATTGCATGCGTCGAGTAGCGATGTGGATTTGCTTGCGCCAAATGGCACAGTGAAATTTACGCTACCAGCCCCAGGGCTGCATAACGTCAGTAATGCTTTAGCAGCAGCTTCAGCAGCCTTGGCTTTGAATGTTTCATTAGAAAACATTGCAGCAGGATTGAGCAACTTTGCAGGTGTTAAAGGACGCTTACAAGCTAAGCAGGGTTTTGCGGGTGCGAAATTAATTGATGACACTTACAACGCAAATCCAATGTCGATGAAAGCAGCGATTGATGTCCTTAAAGCGAGCGTTGGTCGGCGTATTTTTGTGATGGGTGACATGGCTGAACTCGGTGCTGACGAAGCAATTATGCATGCCGAAATTGGTGCATATGCAAAAGCAGCAGACATAGAAAAGTTTTATGCCTTGGGAGAGTTAACTAAAAACGCGGTGACTGCATTTGGTTTAAATGCTATGCATTTTGAAACAGTGGAAGCTTTGGCTGAAAGTCTTAAAAGCATGATGAATGCTGAAACAACAGTGTTGGTAAAAGGCTCACGCTCAATGCGTATGGAGCGTGTGGTTGATGCAATTCAACTTGCGCAAACAAATAATAATGGGGGAAATCACTAATGTTGCTAGAACTTGCTCGCTGGCTGGCGCACGATATTCGCGGCTTTAATGTATTTAACTACATCACCCTTCGTGCAGTGCTAGCAACGATGACAGCCTTGGCGATTTCATTTGTCGTAGGCCCTAAGCTCATCCGCAAATTGACTGAGTATAAAGTAGGTCAATCAGTGCGTGATGACGGCCCAAAAACGCACTTGGTAAAAGCCGGCACGCCAACGATGGGGGGTGCATTGATTTTGGTAGCGATTGCAATTTCAACTTTGCTTTGGGCTGATTTAAGTAATCGTTATGTTTGGGTGGTGTTATTCACCACATTAGGATTTGGCATCATTGGCTTTGTCGATGATTGGCGCAAAGTGGTGTATCGCAACCCTAAAGGATTGTCAGCAAAAGCGAAATATTTTTGGCAGTCAGCCATTGGTTTTGGGGTGGCTGTTTATTTAGTCCAAACGGCGGTTCTCCCTGCAGAGACAACATTGTATGTGCCATTTTTCAAACATCTTGTTTTCCCAATGAGCGCTATCGCCTTTGTAGTGCTGACCTATTTAGTCTTAGTGGGTAGTAGTAATGCGGTGAATTTGACTGACGGTTTAGATGGTTTGGCTATTATGCCAACACTCATGATTTCTGCGGCCTTGGCGATATTTGCTTATGTAACAGGCCACATATTCTTCTCGAAATATCTAGGCATCCCCTATGTGCCTGGTGCTGGTGAGTTGACGGTGTTTTGTGCCGCCATGTCTGGCGCGGGCTTGGGTTTCTTATGGTTTAACGCATACCCCGCAGAAGTATTTATGGGCGATGTTGGGGCATTAGCTTTGGGTGCAGCACTAGGCGCGGTGGCTGTGATTGTTAGGCAAGAAATCATCTTATTTGTCATGGGTGGCGTCTTCGTAGTAGAGACATTATCCGTTGCCATTCAAGTCACTTACTTCAGATATACGAAAAAGAAATATGGCGAAGGCCGACGCATCTTTTTGATGGCACCTTTGCATCACCACTATGAACAAAAAGGCTGGAAAGAAACGCAAGTAGTGGTGCGCTTCTGGATTATTACCATGATGTTGGTGTTAGTTGGATTGGCAAGTTTAAAAATACGATGAAACTCGAATTAAAGGACAAACAAGTGTTAGTGCTAGGCCTTGGTGAAACGGGGCTTTCGGCATTGCGTTGGCTTCATGGCCAAGGCGCTCGTTTGACTGTGGCCGATACCCGTGAAATACCTCCTGGTATTGCGACGCTGGAAGCAGAATTGCCAAGCGTGAAATTACACACAGGTGCATTTACTGAAACTGTATTTAACGGTGCGGAAATTATCGTTATTAGTCCAGGCGTGCCTATGGCAGAGACTATGGTGCAAAACGCGCTTAAGCGCGGCGTGCCTGTGGTGGGTGACGTTGAATTGTTTGCACAATACAAGCCTGCTAGCGCAAAAGTCATCGCCATTACAGGTGCAAATGGCAAAAGTACGGTGACGACTTTAGTTGGTGAGATGTGCAAAGCAGCCGGTTTGAAAACAGTGGTTGCAGGCAATATTGGTTTGCCAGTATTGGACACCTTAAATGGTGAGACCCCAGACGTTTATGTATTGGAGTTATCTAGTTTTCAGCTTGAAACTACGAGTAGCTTAAATGCGGATGCTGCGACTGTGCTCAACATTAGTGAAGATCACATGGATCGCTATGAGGGACTTGATGACTATGCCCAAGCGAAAGCGCGCGTGTTTTTCGGCAAAGGGGTGCAAGTGCTTAACCGTCAAGATGCTTGGAGTATGGGCATGGTCTTGCAAGGTCGAGGTGTTGTGACATTTGGTCTGGATCCAGCGGCGAATGACAGCGATTTCGGCTTGATTACACAAGCAGAAGATACCCAATTAATGCGTGGTCAAAAAGCATTATTGGCGACAAGCGAAATGAAAATTGCAGGCTTGCATAACGCTGTGAATGCATTGGCGGCCCTCGCTTTGGGTGAAGCGATTGGTGTGCCACAAGCCGCCATGATTGAAGCTTTGCGTCAATACAAAGGGTTGCCACATCGCGTGGAATGGGTTGCCGATATTAGCAATGTTGCATTTTATGATGATTCAAAAGGCACTAATGTTGGCGCGACTTATGCTGCGCTTCAAGGTTTAGTGGGCCCAAATGATACTAAGAAAATTGTATTAATCGCGGGCGGTGATGGCAAAGGTCAAGACTTCTCGGCACTTGCTGAGGTTGTGGCGAAAAACGCCCGTGCGGTTGTCTTGATTGGTCGGGATGCGCCGCAGATTGAAACTGCTTTAAGTGGGACAAAAGTTGATCTGATTAAAGTTGAAAGTTTGGAGGCGGCTGTAAAAACGGCATTTGGCGTGGCTAAAGCTGGGGATGCAGTATTGCTATCTCCAGCTTGCGCAAGTTTCGATATGTTCCGCAATTATGTGCACCGTGCAGAAGTGTTTGTTAAAAGCGTTAAGGCGCTTGCCGCTGAGGATGTTGCCGCATGATGCCAATGCTGAACAATCGTAACAAAATTACAGGTGAAAGCTATGACCAAGCCTTGCTTTGGGTCACTTTGATTTTGCTCGCGTTTGGCATGGTGATGGTTTATTCAGCTTCAATCTCATGGGCGGAAGGCAAATCATTAACGCACCATCAAGCCTCTTATTATTTGTGGCGTCATGCCGGATTTCTGTTTGTTGGCCTTATCGTGGCTGGGGTAGCCTTTCAAGTGCCAACCCGCATCTGGCAAAAATTCGCGCCAGTTTTGTTTTTAATTGGACTTGGGATGCTGGTGCTGGTTCTTGTGCCAGGGATTGGACATAAAGTCTTAGGAAGTCGTCGTTGGATTAAGTTGGTGCTATTCCAAATCCAGCCTTCAGAGTTTATGAAGTTTTTGGCGGCAGTATATGTAGCTGACTACACCACTCGCAAAGCAGCGTTGATGCAAAGTTTTAAGCACGGCTTTCTACCCATGTTTTTTGCCATGATGTTTGTGGGCGGTCTGTTGTTGGCGGAGCCAGACTTTGGCGCATTTGTGGTCATTGCTTCAATTGCTATCGCAATTTTATGGTTGGGGGGTATCAACTATCGTATTTTTGTGGGACTGCTGATTTTGTTATTTATTGGCTTCATTATTTTGATTTGGACTTCCCCTTATCGCTTACAGCGAATCGTAGGTTATATGGACCCCTGGGCTGATCCGTTTGGGAAAGGCTATCAATTAACGCATGCTTTGATCGCTTTTGGGCGAGGTGAATGGCTAGGCGTTGGATTAGGCGGCAGTGTTGAGAAGTTGATGTACTTGCCAGAAGCGCATACCGACTTTTTGCTTGCGGTGATTGCGGAAGAGCTAGGCTTTATAGGGGTTGCTGCCTTGGTTGGCTTATTTGCATGGATAGTCGTGCGTTCATTCAAAATTGCTAAAGAGTCAGTAAGTAATGAGCAATACTTTTCGGCTTTGCTAGCTCAAGGTATTGGCATTTGGAT
>RFOR01000110.1 GCA_009926525.1 Methylophilaceae bacterium | reverse complement strand
TTTAATACAATTACTGATTCTAATAAAACAATTATTTTTCCTACTAATAATTCAATAAAAAAAATAAAAACATCAAATTTTGATCAAACAGATATAATAATAATAAATGAATCTTATAATGAATCATTTTTATCATTTACTGTAGGTGATATATATTCGTTATTAACTATAGGAATTACATTTGATAATGGTATTTCAAGTTATTATAGTTTCAATTTTGACCAATATGATAATTTATATGTAAAATATAACCAAAATCAAACACTTTTACAAAATAGTAATTATACATCTACAAATGATGTATTTTCTATTTATATTACTAAATTTGATATAAGTTTTTATAAAAATGGTATTTTATTAACAAATAAAACTAGAACAGAAACATATGGTAATGGAAAAATATTTTTTAGTTTAGATACTATTAATTCAAGTATAAATAATATAACATATCAACCAATGTTTAAAGGTGCTACAGGTTCTACGGGTTCAATAGGTACTACAGGAGCTACAGGAGCTACAGGTGCAACTGGTTCTACAGGTGCTACAGGAGCTACAGGTGCTACTGGTTCAACAGGTGGTACAGGTTCTACAGGTTCTACAGGTTCTACAGGTTCCACAGGTTCCACAGGATGTACAGGTTCTACAGGTTCTACAGGTTCTACAGGTTCTACAGGATGTACTGGTTATACAGGATATACTGGTGCTACTGGTGCTACAGGTGGTACAGGTGCTACTGGTTCAACAGGTGCTACTGGTTCTACAGGATGTACAGGTTCTACAGGTTCTACAGGTTCTACAGGTTCTACAGGATGTACTGGTTATACAGGATATACTGGTGCTACTGGTGCTACAGGTGCTACAGGTGCTACTGGTGCTACAGGTTCTACTGGATGTACCGGATATACAGGTTCCACAGGATGTACTGGTTATACAGGTTCTACAGGTTCTACAGGTTATACAGGAGATACAGGATGTACAGGATACAGGTTCAACAGGTTACACAGGTTCAACTGGTGCAACAGGATGTACAGGTTATACAGGAGATACAGGTGCAACAGGAGATACAGGATGTACAGGTTCAACTGGTGCAACAGGATGTACAGGTTATACAGGTTATACAGGAGATACAGGTGCAACAGGAGATACAGGATGTACAGGTGCTACTGGATATACAGGAGATAATACAGGTTCAACAGGTTACACAGGTTCAACTGGTGCAACAGGATGTACAGGTTATACAGGAGATACAGGTGCAACAGGAGATACAGGATGTACAGGTTATACAGGTTATACAGGAGATACAGGTGCAACAGGATGTACCGGTTATACAGGAGATACAGGAGCAACTGGTGCTACAGGGGATACTGGTGCTACTGGAACTTTTAATTTCTCAATAGATGCATCATTAAATTCGAGATTATTTGTAGGAAGTGATACTTCATTAAATGGTCAATTATTTGTAGGAGGAGATGTATCAATAAATGGAAATATAACAATAGGAAAAGATACAACAATAATAGGAAGATTAAATGTTCAACAATATAGTAACCAAAATATAATTAATACAATAACAACAAATTATACTTTCATTATAAGTCAAGATTTATCATTAAACAATAGTTTATATGTTGGAACAGATACTTCAATAAATGGAAATTTATATGTAAATGGAAATATTTATATGAATTCAATGCGTTTAAATCAAACAGGACCTACAGGATCAACAGGAGCAACAGGATCAACAGGAGCAACAGGAGCAACAGGATACACAGGTTACACAGGATACACAGGTTACACAGGATATACTGGAGCAACTGGAGATACAGGGGCAACAGGGGCAACAGGTTGCACAGGTTACACAGGATATACTGGAGCAACTGGAGATACAGGGTCAACAGGATATACAGGAGCAACTGGAGATACAGGGGCAACAGGATATACAGGATATACAGGAGCAACTGGAGATACAGGGTCAACAGGAGCAACAGGTTGCACAGGATATACAGGGGCAACTGGAGATACAGGGTCAACAGGTTACACAGGATATACAGGAGCAACTGGAGATACAGGGACAACAGGATATACAGGATATACAGGAGCAACTGGAGATACAGGGTCAACAGGAGCAACAGGTTACACAGGATATACAGGATCAACAGGAGATACAGGAGCAACTGGAGATACAGGAGCAACTGGAGATACAGGAGCAACAGGTTGCACAGGGTATAGGAGCAACAGGTTGCACAGGATATACAGGATCAACAGGAGATACAGGAGCAACAGGTTACACAGGATATACTGGAGCAACAGGAGATACAGGAGATACAGGAGCAACAGGTTGCACAGGATATACAGGATCAACAGGAGATACAGGAGCAACAGGTTACACAGGATATACTGGAGCAACAGGAGATACAGGAG
>RFOR01000109.1 GCA_009926525.1 Methylophilaceae bacterium | reverse complement strand
TTTGTGTTCTTTCGCAATTGGCGCGCCACGTGGATTACCGCGTTAGGCATTCCGCTATCTGTTATTCCAACTTTCCTTGTCATGCAATGGCTAGGCTTCTCGCTTAACATGGTCAGTTTGTTAGCTTTGTCGCTTGTTTCGGGAGTGTTGGTGGACGATGCGATTGTTGAGATTGAAAATATTATGCGTCATTTGCGCATGGGAAAAACTGCTTATCGTGCCGCGATGGATGCTGCGGATGAAATTGGCCTTGCTGTTGTCGCGACGACAGTTGTGATTGTGGCTGTATTTGTGCCAGTCAGCTTTATGGGCGGCGTGGTTGGGCAATACTTTATTCAGTTTGGTTTAACCGTGGCAGTCGCAACTATTTTCTCATTGTTCGTTGCGCGTTTTATCACCCCTGTATTGGCTGCTTATTTCCTAAAACCTTTCGATGAAGCGCATGCGCCTTCATCTTGGATGGAAAACTATCGCCGTTGGTTGGAGCAAGTTTTAGCTAAGCCTAAAACTTCGCTACTCGTTGCGATTGGCATTATGATAGTGACAGTGTTGATTGCATCACGCTTGCCAACCGACTTTATGCCATTTGAAGATAAATCGCAATCAACCCTGCAAGTTGAATTGCCAGCAGGCTCGCGTATTGAAGAAACTGACCATGTCTTGGGTTTGATGACAGAGGCTTTACGCAAAAAATCAGAAGTCCAGTCTGTTTACACTTTGGCTGGCGGTGCGGATGTTGATACCAATATTGATGGAGAAGTTCGCCGCGCTTCGGTTTTAGTAAGGCTCAAATCAAGGTCTGAGCGTGATATGGATGTAAAAGCCTTTGAGCAAACAATCTTGCAAGATTTTGCGAATATCCCTAATGCCCGTATTTCAGTGCTGAATGAAAATGGAAGCAAGGCGCTGACCTTTTCGCTGGCAAGTAGCAATCCGGATGATTTATCCCAAACCGCCAGCACTTTAGAAACGCAAATGCGGCGCTTAAATAGCCTTAAGGAAGTTTCATCCACCATTCCACTGCCACATTCTGAATACGTGATTACTCCAAGAACAGAAGATGCCGCGCGCTTTGGCGTGAATACAGATGTGATTGCGGAAACAGGTCGCGTTGCAACGATGGGGGATTTAAATTCTAATCTCGCCAAAATCAGTTTGGATGGTCGTCAAATTCCACTCCGTGTTCAGCTCAATACAGGCGCTAAAGAAGATGGCGAGATGATCAGCCAATTACTGGTGCCCAATAGCGAGGGTACGATGTTGCCGATTTCTGCTGTGGCAGATGTAAGCTTTAGCGCTGGCCCAGCGAGCATTTTGCGTTACGATAGACAGCGCCAAATTACGCTAGAAGCCAATCTTAATCATGCAACCCTCGGTGAAGGCTTAAATGCAGTTGAGGAATTGCCCGCCTTAAAAAGTCTTCCAAAAACTGTAAAGCGGTTTGATACTGGCGATTCAGAATTGCTTGGTGAAATGTTTGACTCGTTCTTAATGGCCATGGTGTTTGGTGCTATGGTCGTGCTTGGCGTGCTAGTGATTTTATTCCGTACTGTGCTGCAACCCATCACCATCATGGTTGCACTTCCGCTCTCTATCTTTGGTGCTTGTTTTGCGCTTTGGATATTCGGCAAATCACTCTCATTGCCGTCTGTGATAGGTATTCTAATGCTCTCAGGCATCGTTGGCAAAAACGGCATCTTGCTAGTGGACTGTATTATTGAAACGATTGCCTCTGGCAAATCTCGTCACGATGCCATTTTAGAAGCTGCGCAACAACGCGCCAAACCTATCATCATGACTTCTATGGCGATGATTGCAGGTATGTTGCCATTGATGCTTGGCTTTGGGGCTGGCAACGCTTTCCGAGAGCCTATGGCCGTTGCCGTGATAGGGGGCTTGATCGCTTCTACCGCATTGAGTTTATTATTCGTGCCTGTGGTCTATGTGCTGATTGACGATTTTGAGCAGTCAATCACGCCTAAATTAAGAGAATTATTGACGCTGGAAAAGTAGACTTTGGTAAATAGAAATAAAAAAAGCGCATTTTTAAATGCGCTTTTTTTCTAAAACTTTATTTATCCATGCACCACATGCCCATTCACAAGAGTGTATTTTACTTTTCCCGCGAGTTCCAAGCCTAAGAAAGGCGTGTTTTTACCTTGGCTGAGGAGCGCTTTCGGCTCTATCTTCCAGTATTGTTTTGGGTCAAACACGCAAATATCTGCGCTGGCATTCAAGCTTAAATCGCCAGCTTCAACGCCTAGGATGTTGGCTGGGGCCTGGGTGACGTGTTTTATCGCATCGCTTAAATTGAGCTTGTTATCCTCAGCCCATTTGAGGGTAAGTGGTAAAAGCAACTCTAGGCCTGTAGCACCTGCTTCAGCTTCGGCAAAAGGATAGAGCTTCGCGTCGTCATCCACTGGGGTGTGGTCAGAGCAAATTGCATCAATGGTGCCATCC
>RFOR01000108.1 GCA_009926525.1 Methylophilaceae bacterium | reverse complement strand
GGCACACAATGGGGCGATGAAGGTAAAGGAAAAATTGTTGATTGGTTAACTGATCATGCGCAAGGTGTTGTGCGTTTCCAAGGCGGTCATAATGCTGGTCATACATTGGTTGTAGGTCAAGGCGATGAGCAACGTATTTATAAGCTCAATCTCGTTCCATCAGGCATTGTTCGTACTGGTGTGAATTGCTATATTGGTAATGGCGTTGTTTTAGATGCTGGTCATTTACTTAAGGAAATTAAAGAGCTTGAAGATGGTGGTTTGGAAGTTAGAAACCGTTTAAAAGTGAGTCCGGGTTGCCCATTGATTTTGGATTATCACGTTCGTCTTGATGTGGCACGTGAACTAAAACGTGGCGTTGATAAGAAGATTGGTACAACAGGTAAGGGCATTGGTCCAACCTATGAGGATAAAGTAGCGAGACGTGCTTTGCGCCTTTATGACTTATTCTACCCTGAGCAGTTTGGTGAAAAGTTACGTGACGTTTTGGATTACCACAATTTCGTCCTGGCAAATTATCTCGGTGCTGAGGCGGTTGATTTCAATTATCAACTTGATTCAGCCTTAGCTAAAGCTGAACATATCAAGCCGATGGTGGCGGATATTTCTGCTGCCTTGTACGAAGCTAATAAGGCAGGTCAAAACCTCTTGTTTGAAGGTGCACAAGGCACATTGTTAGATGTTGACCATGGTACCTATCCTTACGTGACATCAAGTAACTGCGTCTCAGGCCAAGCCTCAGCTGGCACTGGCGTTGGACCAAGTATGTTGCATTATGTATTAGGCATTACCAAAGCTTACACAACTCGAGTTGGTGGTGGGCCGTTCCCAAGTGAATTGGATATTGATTCTGAAGGTGCTCCAGGCACGCAAATGTCGGTAAAAGGCCAAGAAATTGGGACTGTGACCAAGCGTAAACGTCGCTGTGGTTGGTTTGACGCAGCTGCGCTGCGTCGCTCTGCCCGTATTAATGGCTTGTCAGGCTTGTGTATCACTAAGCTTGACGTGCTTGATGGTATTTCAGATTTACGTATTTGTACTGGTTATAAGCTAGATGGTAAAACCATTGATATGTTGCCAGTAGGTGCGGATGATGTAGCACGTTGCCAACCAATTTACGAAACATTACCAGGTTGGACTGAAAACACTTTTGGCGTTAACCGCTGGGAAGATTTACCATTAAATGCGCGTAACTATCTAAAACGCCTAGAAACACTATGTGAAGTCCCAGTTGATATTGTTTCCACTGGTCCTGAGCGCGACGAGACGATCGTTTTGCGCCATCCATTTGGGCTTTAATGAAACCTGTTGAAAAGCAGCGTATGGCTTGGGCTTTAACTGGTTCAGGCCATTATTTACGTGAATGTATCGCTATATTTAATAAGCTAGATGATGTCGATTTGTTTCTAAGTAAAGCGGCCGCTGAAATTCTTCAGCAATATGGATACCAGCACAATGCAGGCAAAGTCTACCAAGATAAAACCGCAAGTTCAGTTCCAGTCGAGTTGTTTTATCATGGGGCTTACCACACAGTAATCATTGCTCCGACAACCTCCAATACCGTAGCCAAAATGGTTTGTGGAATTTCAGATAACTTAGTGACAAATATCTTTGCTCAAGCAGGCAAATGCCGCGTTCCAAGCATTGTGTTTGCTTGTGATACAGAAGCTGAGCTTGAGTCTGAAGCACCTCGTGACAACATGGTGAAAGTTTATCCGCGCCGTATTGATTTAGAAAATACAGCGAAACTCAAAACATTCGAAGAAACAACAGTGGTCGAGAATATGCAGCAACTCGACACTGCCATTCAGGCAAGATTAGCATGTCTGAAAGCCTCCTTTTTTTAACTGGAAAGTTGGCCGAAAAGAGCTTGCACCAAGTATTAGCAAGCATGCAGCCAGCCCCTTTCAAATATCGGATTACCCAAATTGGCGTATCTGTTGCAGCATTAATGACTCCTGAACTCATTGCTAGGCGAGTGCCTGATGTTGGCGACGCAAGTAAAGTGATTGTGCCAGGATTGTGCTGTGGTGATTTAACGATGCTTGAAGACAAATATGGCGTTCCAGTAGCACGCGGCCCTGTGGACTTAAAAGATTTGCCACAATACTTTGGTCGCGGAGGGATAGCGTCTGACTTATCCCAATATGATGTGAATATCTTTGCAGAAATCGTCGATGCCCCGCAATTGAGCGTTGAAGCAATATTGACACGCGCACAATACTTTAAGTCTCAGGGAGCTAATGTTATTGATTTAGGCTGTTTGCCTAACACCCCGTTTCCACATTTAGCTGATGCAATTAAATCGCTCAAAGCGGTCGGCTTTAAGGTGAGTGTTGATTCTTTAAACGCTGACGACCTATTGCTTGCAGGCAAGTCAGGTGCAGATTTCCTACTGAGCCTGAACGAACATACTTTGTGGATTGCGGAGCTAGTAGATGCTATCCCAGTGTTGATTCCA
>RFOR01000107.1 GCA_009926525.1 Methylophilaceae bacterium | reverse complement strand
AGCTGGCTTAAGCCAGCTTTTTTATTGGGATCATTCGATCAATTAACCAAACTTACCAGTAATGTAATCTTCAGTTTCTTTACGTGTTGGTTTAGTAAAGATAGAGTCTGTATCACCAAACTCCATCATCTCACCAAGATACATATAAGCCGTATAGTCTGATACACGCGCTGCCTGTTGCATATTATGTGTCACCACCAAGATAGTTAGCTTATCTTTCAGCTCAGACATTAGCTCTTCAATGTTCGCCGTTGCGATAGGATCAAGTGCTGATGTTGGTTCATCGAAAAGCATAATTTCAGGGTCAGTTGCCAAAGCGCGTGCTATACACAAACGCTGTTGTTGACCACCGGACAAGTTGAATGCCAAGTCATCCAAACGGTCTTTCACTTCATTCCAAATCGCAGCACCCTTAAGAGCCTCTTCAACCTTATCATCCACTACACGTTTGTTTGACTCGCCACGAACACGTAAGCCATAAGCCACGTTTTCATAGATTGATTTAGGGAACGGATTAGGTTTTTGGAACACCATGCTAATACGCATACGTACTTCAATAGGATCAACACCATCAGCTAAAATGTTTGTGTTGTCTGGATGCATCACGATTTCGCCATCGTACTTATTGCCAGGATAAAGGTCATGCATACGATTAAAGCAACGCAAGAATGTCGATTTACCACAGCCTGAAGGGCCAATTAGTGCAGTGATTTTCTTTTCAAACAAAGGCATTGTGACGCCCTTTAGCGCCTTCATTCCGGTGCTATAGTAAAAGTCTAAATCACGTGCTTCAGCTTTAATCGGTGTTGTCGAAGTGACCATAATTGTTTTCCTGCTAATGGGTTAAATATTGTTATAGTTAAATTTAGAGTGTTACCACTTAATGCTTTCACGAATCTTGTAGCGCAAGCGAATTGCATAGCCGTTCATCAACAATGTCACCAAGATAATAATCGCGCCTGTTGCAGCGGCGTTCACATGGAAGGCATGATCTGGGCGTGACAACCAGTTAAACATTTGAATAGGCATCACGGTAAATCCAGAGCTTAACCAATCAAAACTCAAGTAAGGTGGGGCAGCTGTAATTGGTGATGGTGGCAAGAATGCAATAAACGTCAAGGCACCAATGGTGATAATGGGTGCGGTTTCACCAAGTGCACGTGCCATCCCAATAATCACACCTGTTAACACACCGCCGTAAGAGTATTTCAATACATGGTCATAAACGACTTGCCATTTAGTTGCACCAACCGCATAAGCTGCTTCACGAATAGCGACTGGAATTGCACGAATAGACTCACGTGTTGAAACAATCACGATAGGCAAAATTAGCAAGCCAAGCGTTAAGCCAGCAGTCAAAATACTTTGACCCAAACCTAAGCCATAAACGAACAAGCCTAAAGCAAGCAAACCGTAAACAATGGAAGGCACACCTGCAAGATTCGATACGTTAATTTCAATTAAATCAGAGAACCAGTTTTTAGGCGCATATTCTTCTAGGTATAAACCTGCAGCTACGCCCATAGGAACAGCTGTTAAGAAGGTGATAGACATCACCAATGTTGAACCCACCCAAGCAGAAAGTAAGCCAGCATGCTCTGCACGACGTGATGGGAAGTCACTTAAAAACTGAAGGTTAAAGCGCTCACTGCCGTCATAAATTAAGTCAATAAACAGCGTAAGCAGGGTTAGCAAACCAATCATCAACGCGATCATGCCAATGACTGAAAAAATATAGTCATTCATTTTGTGACGCTTAATCATGGCGCGCACTTCAGCTAAGTTTTTAATTACCGATACTTGTGTCATATGATTGCTCTATGTTTATGAATATTGATGATCAATATTTAATTGTTTAACTTTTACCTTAATTTCTATTTAAAGCTTCTAGCACTTAGTAATTTTCGCGGTATTTTTTACGAACGTAATGACCGAGCATATTAAAGCCCAGTGTCATCGTCATTAAAACCAAGCCCGCAGCAAAAATACTTTGATAACCAATACTGCCATGCGGTAAGTCACCCAGTGCAACCTGAACAATATAAGCGGTAATGGTGGCGGCGCTATCCATCGGATTGAACGTCAAGTTAGGTTGTTGGCCAGCAGCAACAGCCACTACCATGGTTTCACCAACCGCACGTGAAATACCCAAGATATAAGCAGCAACAATTCCTGAAATCGCCGCTGGCGCAACTACACGCAATGCGGTTTGAAAGCGTGTCGCACCCATCGCGTAAGAGCCTTCGCGCATACTCATCGGTACAGCGCGCATAGCATCTTCAGCGACAGAGCTAATGTAAGGAATAATCATAATACCCATCACCAAACCTGCTGAAAGCATATTGAAGCCAGGCAATGTAGGAATCATTTTTTGGAGTAAAGGTGTGATAAAGAAAAGTGCGAAGTAACCAAATACTACTGTTGGAACGCCAACAAGCAGCTCAAGGATAGGCTTAACGGTTTCACGAATTTTGTGCGAAGCAAACTCTGACAAATAAATCGCGCCTATCGTGCCAACTGGAATTGCAACAAGTAAAGCAATCGCTGAGGTCGTGAGTGTGCC
>RFOR01000106.1 GCA_009926525.1 Methylophilaceae bacterium | reverse complement strand
ACAAATAAGATAGCGAACAACAAGATGCTTTCATAAAGCATCGAGGCGACACGCTTAAATAAAGAAATACTATTCATTTAACGCTCCATCTCCTCTACGCCAAAAATTTCTGGATGCTGACTTCTTAATTGCTGACGCTTTTCTGGGGATGCCTCTCGATAGTCATGCCAATGTTGACGTAGCTCTTCTTTTTTTTCGGGTGGCAATGATTTGAATTGCTGAAAACGTTTACGTGCATTTTCCCGCTCAAAAGGCGTCATTCTGCTCCAGCTAGCAAGACGTTGCTGAACACGCGCTTGACGGTCTGCTGGCATTTTTGGGTAATCATGCGCGATTTCCAACATACGTTCACGTTGCCAGGGACGAAGGCCATCCCAGTCATCTGCAAGCGGCGCTAAGACTTTTCGTTGATCTTCGTTAAGCAAAGCCCAAGGTTTATCCAAGGCATCCTCTGCTAATGCTAAAAGCGGAAACAGAGATGAGACCGAAGCAAAAAGAATTATTGCTGCGTATTTTCTGAAAGCCATGTACCGAAACCCTCATTTGAATATATTTCCGGAGGCAAATCCGAAGCTAATAAGTAGGCGTCGCCTTGTTCAGCCTCTTCTTGATTAGCCATATTTTGCATAGCCAACAAGACAAGTAGACCTAAACCACACATCAATAGCGTCAATAAGAGACTATACTGGTGCCAATAATTTCTAAATAATCGCAATACGCCATTTTGGCTTATTGTCATGCCAGATGATGGCATGGCCATATTTGCAAGTGCTTGTTGACGCGAATAACTAAGCTGAGATGCTATTCTGGTATCGACAGTCATCGCTTGCTCGTTTAAAAGCGTCACAACGCATTTAGCGAGGGCTTGGTCGCGAAGTTCTGTTTGTTGATTCTCAGTATTAATCTTCATCATCTACTCCTTTCTCAAATGATAGCGGCCTTGCCAACAACTGCTCTGCCAAACCATGTTTTTCTAATGAGGCCGCCAAGGCTCTCACCGCCCGAGAACAATGGGTTTTGACACTTCCTTGTGAACACCCCATCGCAAGGGCTGTTTCAGCAACATTCATATCTTCCCAATAACGCATCACAAATGCTTCTCGTTGACGATTTGGCAGTTTAGTTAAAGCAATTTCAATTAATGCCATCGTTTGGCGTTGCTCCAATTGTGCTTCTGGCTCATCACGCACATCGAGGGTAGTTGCACTTAGAAATTCAAGCGGATCTGATTCTTCACCGTCGTCGCCTTTGACAGCGAAGGAAGAAAGTAAGGAAGTCCAAATATTTCTGATCTTCTGACGGCGCCAAAAATCACGCATGGTATTTTGCAATATGCGCTGAAAAAGCATAGGAAATTCATTGACTGGCCTATCCGCATACTTTTCTGCGAGCTTCATCATTGCGTCTTGCACAATATCTAAAGCAACATGTTCATCTCTGACAGCATAAGCAGTTTGCTTAAAGGCTCTTCGCTCAATATTTACGAGAAAGTCTGATAGTTCATGTCTAGTTGCCATTTAGCTTAATGTATCGCTTTCAAGAGAAAAAGCAAAGCAGATTGCTCGAGTGAAAAGAGATTAAATTTTCTGATTGGTCGCGCGGTCATAATTTAACTAAAATCCATGACAGGATTATTATTGTTAGAACGCCAGGACTAAAAAAACCAACCTGCCTGATTGTCGAGGACGACCCTAATATCTCTATGTTGATTGTAATCAGGAATTAAAAAGGACTGCATTGAAACGGTTGCGGATGCAAAGCATTTAATTGCGCACCGTCATTAAGATCTAGGCTTGACCGAAATGCGCTTGCCTGATGGTAACGTATTAGAATTTGAAGCATATTGGGTTTCAACACACATGCTTGTCCAATGCCATCATGATATTGTTAGCTTAAGAACACTTAGGTACCGCCTTCTAAAACTGGGCTTAGGTAAAGGCAATGAATACTTAGAATTAAATGTCTTTTGCTAACTTAAGGCAAAAGCTAAATATGCGAGATACATTAAGCCATTCACCCAAACATGCCAAACTCGTAATTGTCCTCGAGAAATCATCCATCGCAACCAAATTACGCCCAGTAAAGTAATCACCACGCCAGCAAACACTTCTTTTTGTGGGGCCCAAGGAGTCAACATAATGCCAATCGCCGGCAACAGTGTGCCTTGAAAAACCAAAGCGCCAGTAATATTACCAAAGGCCAAAGTATCTTTGCCTTTGCGTACCCACAAAATACTATTCACTTTTTCTGGCAACTCCGTCGCAATAGGAATCACTAATAAAGAAAGTAACAATGGCGTAATTCCCAATAATTCAGAAGCGCCCTCAATGCCAGAAATAAAACCTTTAGCGCCAGCGATCAACAAACCTAGGCCGAATAATAATTGCAGCATGACCACAACCATTTGATTAGGTAACCCTAAACGACATAAAAACATTGGGGTTTCCGCTTCCGTTGCATGCCCATCTGCAACGAGATGCTTAGATGCACGCAAGGTCAACATAATATATATAAAGTAGATCATTACCATCACAAAACCAATGGCATATCGCACAGCTCTAACTTCATGCGGCACAAAC
>RFOR01000105.1 GCA_009926525.1 Methylophilaceae bacterium | reverse complement strand
TGGATGTGGAAAGTGCGCGTCTTAATGATTTGTCTTCCCAATTAGTTGCGGTACAAAATCAAGCTTACGAGGCCAGCTCCCGTCAAGATCGCACTGGCGGCACAGGGGATGAATCTCCAGATTTGGCAGCTAACCCAATGGTGCAAGGCTTAAAGATGGATATTGCCCGTGCGGAATCCAAATTCTCAGAGCTTTCACAACGCTTGGGCCCTAGTCATCCGCAATACCAACAAGCCATGGCTGAGATCACTAAACTCAAAAGTCAGTTGCAAGAAGAAAAAGGTAAGGCGCGCAGCACCATTGGCGGTACCGCAAGTATTCATAAGCAACGTGAAGCAGAAATTCGTGCAGCACTTGCCGCTCAAAAGGCGCGCGTATTGGAGCTCAATTTAACGCGTGATCAGCTCTCTGTATTGCAACGTGATGTAGAAAACGCACAGCGCGCCATGGATCAAGCTAGCCAGCGCTTCACGCAAACAACCCTTGAGGGCAGTGCCAATCAAACCGATATTGCCATTCTTAATCCTGCGACGCCGCCATTGGTTGCAGCAGGCCCAAAAGTTAAATTTAATACAATTTTGGCGTTTTTCTTAGGTGGTTTGCTAGGCATCTTTTTGAGCTTGACGGCCGAAAAGCTTGATCAGCGAGTGCGCTGTAGAAATGTTGTGTGTGAGTTACTAGATTTGCCTGTTTTGGCGGTAATCAGCAGTCGCCGTGTGGGACCATTTTTTAGACGCCTCAAGGCTTTATCTCCAAAAGCCAACTAAATTTAGAGCAAGGGAAATTTTAATGGAAACAAATATCAATACTGGGTCAAGCTCAGCTGGACAGTCTAAACAAAGTCCTATTGGTGGGCTGTTAGTCGAGCTGGGTAAAATATCTCAGAGTGATGTTGAGCGCATTGTGAAGGTTCAGCAAGATAAAGGGATGCGTTTTGGTGATGCGGCTATTTACCTAGGGTTGATTACTGAGGCGGATATTAATCTGGTCTTGTCTATTCAGTTTAATTATCCCTATCTTCAAGTAGGCAATGGTAATTACAGCGAAGAACTAGTCGCAGCTTACGCACCATTCACTCCGCAAGTTGAATCGCTCCGAACCTTACGTACTCAGTTAATGAAAAAGTGGTTTGGCGAGGGTAATAAAGCATTAGCGATTGTCAGCGTGAATCCTGGTGAAGGCGGTACTAATTTAACTGCCAATCTCGCTATTTTATTTTCGCAATTAGGCGTGCGCACCTTATTACTCGATGCCAATCTTCGTGAACCGCGTCAACATGAACTGTTTAATCTGACTGAGAAACGTGGCCTTTCAGATATTCTAGCGGCGCGTAATGACAAAAGCTTAATTAGCAATATTGAGGCTTTTCCAAATCTATCTATATTGGGTGCTGGTACCTTAGCACCCAATCCGCAAGAGTTACTTAATCGCGCGACCTTTGCCAACTTCATGACGCAAGCGATGGCATTGTATGACGTCATCTTGGTAGACACATCGCCAGCCGTTGATTCTGCTGATGCGCAAGCCATTGTGGCTCGTTGTGGTGGTGCACTATTGGTGTCTAGGCTCGATCACACCAAAATGTCAGATTTAGCCGCAGTGAAAGCGCAAATATCGGTGACGGGCGCACAAATTGTTGGTGCCGTCATTAATGATTTTTAAGCGGTCTGTTTGAAGCCTATTTTTTAGTTTCACATTTAGCTAACTATATTTAATAGCAGTGCATATTTAATACCTGGACATTTTTAATGGCTAGGCATACTAAATTTGTTGTGAGCAACCTAGTATCCATCGAGTCTAGTGAGTCAGAAAACCTCTGATGCGCTAGGCTAGTTTTTTATGGGTTTTCTGAAAGATAAGCCCTGATGGGGACGAGGCAAGGCCGCGGTTGTCATCCGACTGTCATGATCAGCCTTCAAAATAGTCGTCTGAATGCGGGGCTAGCTTTAAGTGTAAAATAGGCGATGGCATTCCGCCTACATGATCAATATAGATAGAAGCATCCTCATATGAATAAAGTTGCACTGATTACTGGAATTACTGGCCAAGATGGCGCTTACCTAGCCGAGTTTTTGTTAAAAAAAGGCTATATTGTTCACGGCATTAAACGTCGTGCCTCTTTATTTAATACTGATCGTATTGATCATTTGTACCAAGATCCACACGTATCAAATCGTAATTTAGTATTGCATTATGGTGACTTAACCGACTCCACCAACCTGATTCGCATTATCCAACAAGTTCAGCCTGACGAGATCTACAACCTTGCGGCAATGAGCCATGTAGCGGTGAGTTTTGATACACCAGAATACACCGCCAATGCCGATGGCATTGGTACTTTGCGCATATTGGAAGCAATACGTATTCTTGGTTTGGAAAAGAAAACTCGTTTTTATCAAGCCTCGACTTCTGAGTTATATGGTTTGGTACAAGAAATCCCACAAAAAGAAACCACCCCATTTTATCCACGCAGCCCTTATGCGGTGGCGAAGCTCTACGCTTATTGGATCACCGTCAATTACCGTGAGGCTTATGGCATTTATGCATGTAATGGCATCTTGTTTAACCACGAGAGCCCAA
>RFOR01000104.1 GCA_009926525.1 Methylophilaceae bacterium | reverse complement strand
TATCTATTTGCATCGTATCGAGCAGAGCTTTCATGATCGTGTTTTGGTCTTACGCACAGGTCGTCCAGGCAATATCGTTGTATTTGGCTTCAAACGTCCCCCGCGCGATTTAAGATGGTCAACATTGAGAGTGCGTGCAAAAGCCCTACAAGAACATCACAAAATAGAGTTTCTTGAGTTTGTTGAAAAGCTCAAAGATGAGAATTTAAGCACTAGCAATCGCCTCTTATTCGAAGCGTAAATTTAAAGAAAGTATTACACATGAGTCAGCACAATTTTTTTGCCACTTGCCCTCGAGGCCTCGAAGCCTTATTGGCAGATGAGCTTGCCAGCGTTGGCGCAAAAGCCATTCAAGCAACAGATGGTGGGGTAGGCTTTGCTGGTGATATGGCTGTTTGCTATAAAGCGAATCTTGAAAGCCGTATAGCCACACGTATTATGTGGCGCGTGGCGAGTGGAAGATACGCGACTGAAGATGATTTATTTAATGCCGCTTACAAGCTTGATTGGCCAGGTTGGTTTAAGGTCAGCAATAACTTTATGGTGAAAGTCACGGGCGTTAAATGTCCACTTAAAAGCTTGGAGTTTGCTACTTTGCGGATTAAAGATGCGGTGTGCGATAAATTTCGCCAAGCCGTGAATAGTCGACCTTATATCGACACCAAAGAGCCTGATGTGCGCATTCATGCTTATTTAGCAGCTGATAGCTATCAATTCTATTTGGATACATCTGGCGATGCGCTCTATCAGCGGGGTTTACGTCGTGCCAGCATTGAGGCGCCTTTGCGTGAGAATTTAGCTGCAGGCATTATCAAGCTTTCTGGCTGGAAGCCAGGTCAGCCATTTTTAGATCCAATGTGCGGAAGTGGTACGTTTTTACTAGAAGCCACCATGATGGCGCTTGACATTGCGCCTGGTAGCAATCGTCATTTTGGTTTTGAAAAGCTTAAAAACTTTGATGAAACGCTTTGGAGTAAATTACGTCAGGATGCCTTGAAGAAAGCAAAACCTGTCGTGTTCTCTAAAATTTACGGCAGCGATGCTGACTTGCGTGCAGTGCGAGTGACTAAGCAAAATCTGCAACAAGCTGGTTTATTAGAAGCAGTGCAAGTCGCACAATTGGAATTTACTCAAGTGCCAGCGCCAGAAGGTGAGGGGGTGATGGTTGCAAATCCGCCTTATGGTGTTCGTATCGGTGAGGATGAAGAGTTGGCTGCCTTGTATCCCAAGATGGGCGAGAATTTGAAGCGCAACTTTGCTGGCTGGAATGCTTATTTCCTCACCAATGATATGCGACTACCTAAAATGATGCGTCTTGCGCCAACGAAACGCACACCGCTATTTAACGGGCCTCTTGAGTGCCGTTTATTTGAGATTAAATTGGTGGCGGGTTCGAACCGAAAGGAAAAATAATGGCGGATAGCTTAGTTGAGTTGTGTCAAAAAATTGATGCTTTTGTAAACGAGCGGGATTGGGCGCAGTTTCACTCCCCTAAAAATCTTGCAATGGCAATGATTGTAGAGGCTGCTGAGCTAGTTGAGCACTTTCAATGGGATACTATCCAAGAAAGCTATGAATTAAGTGCTGAGAAACGCCAAGAGGTGGCACATGAGCTTGCTGATACTTTTGTGTATTTGCTGCGATTAGCGGAGGTGACTGGGATTGATTTGATTCAAGCAGTTAATGACAAGATGGCATTGAATGCCATTAAGTATCCAGTAGAAAAGGCAAAAGGCAGTAATGCTAAATATACGGTTTATCAGGAAATGAGTGAGAAGTAGCGTTGGTGAGTGATTTCAATAATAAAAAAGCCCGCAAGTTGAACTGCGGGCTTTTTTATCTGCTTGCTAGGGCCTAAAGTACAGCCAGTGCAGCATCATAGTTAGGCTCGTTAGCAATTTCTGAAACTAATTCGCTATGTAAAACCTTGTTGTTTTCATCTAATACAACCACTGCACGTGCTGTTAGTCCAGCTAAACTGCCATCTAAAATTGCCACGCCGTAGTTGGTCGCAAATTGCGCGTTGTTGCGGAAGCTCGATAATGTAACCACATTTTCAATGCCCTCTGCACCGCAGAAGCGGCTTTGTGCAAAGGGTAGGTCAGCTGAAATACAAAGCACCACAGTGTTGTTGAGTGCTGCCGCTTTCTTATTGAATTCACGCACTGACGTCGCGCAAGTTGGCGTGTCGATACTTGGGAAAATGTTCAAAATTTTACGTTTCCCAGCATAAGTTTCTAGTGTGATGGTTTCACGTTTTGCGTTGGCAAGTTCAAAATCGCGAGCAGTTTGGCCTGCTGATGGGATATTACCCCCGATAGTAATTGGGTTGCCTTTTAGGGTGACTGCGTTTGTCATGATAGTTCTCCTTGTTCAAGCCATAAAATACTTACGTGATTATTTTAGTCTATTAATGCTGTTTGTGTATCTTTTAAGAGGGTAACATCAGTGTAATAAAGCCGATTATCAAAAAAATCTCCTGTGATATAATCATCAGCTTTTATAAATAAGCGAAACCGCTGTTTTTCGGAAATGTTGGCGATAAAACATTTTGGATTCGTATTTACTACTCACTTCTTGAATTAAGGAACACAGCACATGTCAGCAACCGTTGAAATCATCAGCAAACTAGAACGCCGTATGACGGTAAC
>RFOR01000103.1 GCA_009926525.1 Methylophilaceae bacterium | reverse complement strand
CAGTGCACTATATGATGGGTGGTATTCCAACCAACTTAAACGGGCAAGTGATTGATGGCGATAAGTTGATTAATGGCCTTTATGCGATAGGGGAGTGCGCTTGCGTTTCTGTGCATGGTGCTAATCGCTTGGGTTCAAACTCATTGCTAGATTTAATGGTGTTTGGCCGTGCGGCAGGGAATCACGCAGTGCAATCTCTAAAAGGAGTTAGCCATAAACCTTTGCCGGCTGATTTTGCAGATCAAACTTTGAGTCGTCTAGACCGTTTAGATAATCAAAAATCGGGTGAGTCGGTGGCTGAAGTAGGAGACGTGATGCGTCGAACCATGCAAGTGCATTGCGGCGTATTCCGCTTCCCAGATTTAATGTCGAAGGGTGTTCTCGAGATTATGCAAGTGGAAGAACGCATGAAAACTTTAGAAATTAAAGATAAAAGCAAAGTATTCAATACAGCACGAGTTGAAGCACTTGAGCTTGAGAATTTAATTGAAGTGGCAAAAGCAACCATGGTGTCAGCAGAAGCAAGACAAGAGAGTCGTGGTGCACATTGCCGTGAGGATTTCGCGGCGAGAGATGATGAACGATGGCTTAAACATTCTCTGTATTACCGTGCGGATAATCAGTTAGCCTATAAGCCAGTTTGTTTAAAGCCTCTCACTGTAGATAGATTTCCGATAGTAACGCGAACTTACTAAAGATTAAATCAGCTATGAAATTTTCAATTTATCGTTTTAATCCTGATGTTGACAAAGATCCGTATATGCAGGATTACGACATTGAATTAGCACCTGATAGCCGAATGCTGTTAGATGCGCTTATTCAAATTAAAGAGCTAGACGATACTTTGAGTTTGCGAAAATCTTGTCGTGAAGGCGTCTGTGGTTCGGATGCGATGAATATTAACGGTAAAAACGGCTTGGCATGTGTCACACCTTTGGATGGAATTAAGCAACCTGTGGTGGTTCGTCCATTGCCCGGGTTGCCGGTGATACGCGACCTGGTGGTGGATATGAACCAGTTTTTTGCGCATTACAACTCCATCAAGCCTTACTTAATTAACAATGATTCACCACCTGCTACTGAGCGTTTGCAGTCGCCAGAAGATAGAGCAAAGTTGGATGGGCTTTATGAGTGTATTTTGTGCGGTGCATGCACGGCAGCATGCCCTTCATTCTGGTGGAATCCGGATAAGTTCGTTGGCCCCGCTGGCTTATTACAAGCATATCGGTTTGTTTCTGATAGTCGTGACCAAGCACAGGAAGAGCGCTTGGAGAACCTTGAAGATCCATATCGCTTATATCGTTGCCATAACATCATGAACTGCGTGGATGTTTGTCCTAAGGGGCTTAATCCATCCAAAGCGATTAATGAAATTAAAGCGCTTAAAGTGAAGCAAAAGTTTTAGTGAGTATAAACGCCGTGACAACTGAGATTAGCGTTGAAGCGACCAGGCGCATGGAATGGCGCTGTCGTCGCGGCATGTTGGAACTTGATTTGCTATTCAGTCTCTTTATGACTGCGTATTTGCCGCATTTAAATCATTTGCAAATAGAAGCTTTAAATGAACTGCTTGAGCTGCCTGACAATGAATTGTGGAAATTGATTGCCGGTTCTGATTGTGAGAAAAGCAAACCAGTTGGGCAGGTATTGAACATGTTGCGAGGTTTGGTCGTTCATCAAAATGACTAAACACATACAAAGTGTTTGAAGTGGTTTATATTGCTAAGAAATTTATCAAGAATACAGAAAAAATTAATCTAAATACATGAGCCTAAATAAGCCAACTATCGCCAAATCAGACTTTATTGCCAGCGTCGCAGATGCTTTGCAATTCATGTCTTACTACCATCCTGTGGATTTTATTCAGGCGCTGGGCGATGCCTATGAAATGGAAAAATCCCCAGCGGCAAAAGATGCGATTGCGCAGATTTTAACCAACTCTCGTATGTGTGCTGAGGGTAAGCGTCCTATCTGCCAAGATACGGGTATTGTGGTGGCGTTTGTGAATGTTGGTACAGATGTGCAATGGGAGCAGGGCGCGGATGTTGAAGCTTGGGTGAATGAAGGCGTGCGTCAGGCTTATCTGTTGCCTGAAAACCCGCTTAGAGCTTCGATTGTGGCTGATCCAGCGGGTAAGCGTACCAATACCAAAGACAATACGCCAGCCGTTGTTCATGTACGTTTGGTGCCAGGCAATACGGTGGAAGTGAACATTGCCGCTAAAGGTGGCGGCTCAGAGAATAAAGCCAAGCTAGCAATGCTGAATCCATCCGATAGCATAGTGGATTGGATTTTAAGCGTGGTTCAAGACATGGGCGCTGGCTGGTGTCCGCCAGGTGTGTTGGGTGTGGGGATTGGCGGAACTGCTGAAAAAGCGGTGTTGCTAGCTAAAGAATCACTTATGCAACCACTCGATTTAGCGGCGTTACGCAAACGTGGCGCCAATAATCGTATTGAAGAATTGCGTTTGGAAATTGCCGATAAAGTGAATGCACTTGGCATAGGTGCGCAAGGTTTGGGTGGCCTAACGACGCTGCTCGATGTGAAGATTTTAGATTACCCAACCCATGCAGCTTCATTGCCTGTGGCAGTGATCCCTAATTGCGCAGCGACCCGTCATGCCCACTTTGTTCTTAATGGCGTTGGCGCTTATAAGCAATCGCCGCCTAATCTCAATGATTGGCCGAAAGTCACTTGGGTCC
>RFOR01000102.1 GCA_009926525.1 Methylophilaceae bacterium | reverse complement strand
TTAGGCGCAAATAAAGCAGGTTGCGGCATGGCTTGGTGCCTTGCTGCCTCTGACATGTTTTTTGAGGATTGGTTTTGCGTTTGGCTTCTATTGCTATCGGCGGGGGCTTTATCAGTTCGTTGGCCTTGTGGCTTATTGCGGCTGTGTTGTGATTTACCTTGCGCTGGCTTACCGCTATTTTGCGGACGACGTTGCTGTGGGCTAGGTGAACGTGGCGCTTCTGGTTCAGCCTTTTCGGGTTGAACCCAGCCATCAGCAGGCACTTTTGGAATCTCACGTTTAATGAGCTTCTCAATATCTTTGAGTAGTTTTAATTCTTCACGATCTACTAATGAAACAGCAGCGCCACTACTCCCTGCGCGGCCCGTTCTTCCAATACGATGCACGTAGTCTTCCGGTACATTAGGAAGTTCGAAGTTAATTACCTGTGGTAATTGGTCAATATCCAAACCGCGTGCGGCAATGTCGGTAGCCACCAATACACGGACTGTGCCATCTTTAAATTGGGCTAGTGCTTTGGTGCGAGCGCCTTGGCTCTTATTGCCGTGAATGGCTGCGGCTTCAATGCCATCTTTTACAAGTTTTTCAGCTAAGCGGTTTGCGCCATGCTTAGTGCGTGTAAACACTAATACTTGTTGCCAGTTATTGTGCGTTACCAAGTGACTGACAAGTTCACGCTTAAAGCTTTGGCTAATCATGTGAACTGTTTGCTCAACAAGTTCTGATGCTGTATTGCGGCGTGCGACCTCTACGAAGCCAGGATTGTTAAGTAGGCCATCTGCGAGCGCTTTGATTTCATCAGAGAACGTAGCTGAAAAGAGTAAGTTTTGGCGCGCCTTTGGCAGTAAAGCCAAGATCTTTTTGATGTCACGAATAAAACCCATGTCGAGCATGCGGTCTGCTTCATCTAGCACTAAAATTTCAACGCCTGATAAGTCGACTGCTTTTTGGTTAGCGAGGTCGAGTAAGCGACCTGGCGTTGCCACCAAGATGTCTAAAGGTTTTTTTAATCGTGAAATTTGTGGGTTGATATTCACCCCACCAAAAATTACAGTTGAAGTAAGCAATAAATATTTGCCGTAAGTTTTAACGGACTCTTCAATCTGTGCGGCAAGCTCTCGCGTTGGAGTAAGCATTAAGCAACGCGGGCGGCCTTTTCCTAATTCGGCCACTGGCTTTTGGCTAAGGATATGTAAAATCGGCAACGTAAAACCAGCGGTTTTACCAGTGCCAGTTTGTGCGCCAGCGAGCAAATCACCGCCGGTGAGGACTTGTGGAATCGCTTGCACTTGAATTGGGGTTGGGGTGGTGTAACCCGCGTCGTTAATGGCGCGGAGAATCGGTTCTGCTAAGCCTAAATCATTAAAATCATTAAAATTTGGGCTGGCTTTAGTAACTTCTGATGACAATGTAAATTCCTTAAAGGAGATTTATAAGTGGGTCTGTTGCCTTAGACAACACCAATCGAGACTAACAAATAAGAGATAAAAGTGTAGGCGCATGGCGCCTTTAGGCCGCTGTGCAGATTGGTATGGCACAGGGAAAAATTGATTATACGGAGTATTGCGTGATTAGCTACTAATTAAATCTTTTCAGTATGGGTGAGAAGGTGCAATTCTTCCACACTCAGCCAGCGCCATTCGCCTTCAGCAAGGTCTTTTGGCATCGTAACTTCACCAATCTTGATGCGTTTAAGCGATTCTACACGGTTGCTATTCGCAGCGACCATACGTTTGACTTGGTGATATTTACCTTCAGCCAAGGTCATGTGCAATATGTGGCTGCTGATCTGCTCGCAAGCAATTGCAGCAATTGGTGCTGGCTCATCAATCAGTTGCACGCCGCCGAGTAGGTTTTTAATTTGTGTTTCATCCACAGGGTGTTTGCAATGCACTTCGTAAACTTTAGGCACTTTCCATTTAGGTGAACTCAGTCGATGGATAAAATGGCCATCATCAGACAGCAAAATTAAGCCCGTGGTGTCTTCATCCAAGCGGCCGATACATTGCACGTCGCGCTCAACCAATGAGTGCGGCAATAAGCTGTAAACCGAAGGGTGATGGAGGGTTTTATGTGAACATTCGTAATGCGCTGGTTTGTGGAGCATTAAATATGCTTGCTCACGATATTGCCAAGGTTCGCCATCTACTGTGAAGTGAAGATCCTCGGTAGGAAATTCGGCAAACGGATCATCACAAGGCACACCATTGACGGTCACTGCATCATGTCTGACTAAGATGCGGCAGGCTTTACGTGAGCCGAAGCCCTGAGAATGTAAAACGCGTTCTATCGATATTTTTTTAGACATAAGAACATTATAGAGCCTTTTACGCGCCCATCACTTCAATAATCCCAGTGTCTGCAATCAACACTTGGCTGGCGACGCCGTAAAACACACCGTGTTCCACAATGCCTGGTGTATTGTTGAGTAGCGTGTTAAGTGCTTCATCGTTGATCCTTGCTGGGAATTGCATATCCAACACATAGCTGCCATGTGCGCTGATGGACACATTGTCTTTGCCAGCATTGAGGCGAATATCACCTTGTGCGCCTTGCTTTTCTAATTGATGTTTCACCATTTGCCATGCGCTAGGAATAACCTCAATCGGGATGATAAATTTTTCACCAATACGGCTGACCAATTTGCTTTTATCCGCGACTACAATAAATTGATCTGCGGCTTTAGCGAGAAGCTTTTCCATTACCAAATCTTGCCCACGACC
>RFOR01000101.1 GCA_009926525.1 Methylophilaceae bacterium | reverse complement strand
AAGCTAGTTAACTAGCTTTAACTCAATAAAAAAGCCGACTTTTAGTCGGCTTTTTTATTTCCATGAACTTTTTTCTCTATCCAGGGTAAATTAATTTTTGATAAGTTAAATCTCTCTCCAATTGAAGCCGGTTTCTTGGCTGGCAATTTCTATCCAATCTCTCTCGCAATTTAAAGCACTACTTAATGCGCTAATGGCAAGCGCTGGTTTGTTGTTCTTTTCGCTTAAGTGTGCCGCAATAATATGTTTGAGATGACGGTTGTCGAGTTGGCTGAGAATGTTGGCAGCACTTGTATTGTCGAGATGACCTAGTCGCCCACTGACACGTTGTTTGAGTGACATCGGGTAGATGCCATTCATGAGCATATCTATATCGTGATTACATTCAAGTACTAGGCCGTCGCAACCGCTTAGCATTTCTTGGATATAAGGCGTGGTGCAACCTGTATCAGTCAATACACCTAATTTTTTATTGCCGTTCGAAAATGTGTATTGAACTGGTTCTCTGGCATCATGGGGGACAGGGAAGGGCGTAATTTCTATTTCATTAATGTTGAATTTACTATGACTATCAATGATCAGTAAATCAAGCGGCTCGGCCGGCAAGTTCTTCTCTATCATTTTGAATGTGCCATGGGTAAGCCAAACGGGAATTCGGTACTTTCGAGCGAGTTTGAATACGCCGCCTGCATGGTCTTCGTGCTCATGGGTAATGAGAATGCCAGTGAGTTGATCTGGTGTGATGTTGATTCTGGCTAGGCGTTGCTCGGTATCTCGCAAGCCAAAACCACAATCCAGCAATAACTTAGTTGATCCTTGTTCAACCACTAAGCCATTGCCAGCGCTTCCGCTACCAATTGAGGAGAACCTCATGGGTTGCGCACTTGGATTATTTTAGTTGCTCATAGAGTAGGTTAATAATGACATTGGCAGTACTTGATTTATTGATATTGCCTTCTTTATCAACAATCGTTACTTTAGAGCCAGCTTCACCATTTTCTTCAACTTTTACACGGTATTGTTTTGATGGATCAACCGTCGTTTTTTCTGCTGGTTTCCAGAATTTTAGTTTATCTGTAATTGAAGAATCTTCTTTCTTAGCCTCAACCACTGGCTCAGGTTTTTTCTCTTCTTTATCATCACCCCAGAATTTCAAGTTATCGAGTAGGCCTTTCTTCTTTTTCGGTGCTGTATCGATATCCACATCAGTGTAACGCACAAAGTAAACGCCATTTGAGCGATTTTTGTCTTCAACAACAAAGCCAACACGGTCTAGAGCAAGGCCAACGCGGCGCCAAGCTCGGTCGAACTCGTCATTCACCGCTAATGTGATTGCGCCATCTGTGGCTTTGTTCAATGATGCGCGAAGTTGAGTCGGGCTGTTCGCCATAATGCTACGAGACTTTTGATCTTCAACACCTAATCTGACCATTAAACGTCGAAGCAATTCAGCGTCTAGATCTTCTGCATCGGCACGCGCTTTCTCAGCAATGGTTCTTGCTTGATTTTGAGGCACGTAGCCAGTATCGAACTCGCCCAGGTTGTTGCGAACCTTCACTTTGCCGTCATCTGGCGTGTCAGAAACTGCGCGATGGCTCATGTAGATTTCTGTTGTGCCTTCACTTTCGCCACGATCAAGACGGGTGCGGAATTTTTGGCGATTGGCCAATGTATTAAGTCTATCGAGCCAGCCTTGAAACTTATCCAGGTAGTTACCTTTGTCGTCTTTAGTAAGGCTGCTTGGGTCTACCCATTCAGTTTCCATGACGCCAGTGTCAGTGTTTTCAATACGCACCGCGAAGCCAAGCTCTGCCCAAAACTCACGAATAACAGGCCAGATTTTTTCAGGAGGTGCTTGAACCACTAACCAACGTTGTGAGCCAGCACGCACTAAATGAACACTTTCGGGCGTTGGTAAAATTTTTTCTTTTTCCGCTGGGCCGTCTTGACCTTGGCTGAATTCAGAATAAGTGGTTGAGCCACCAGGGACGGTATATGTATCGTTAGATGAAATCGACGTTAGATCAGGAGGCACTTCTAGCGGCCTTGCACGCCCGGCACCTTTGTAGTCTGGTGTGTTGTTCATGAAAGGAATGGAGTCGCAACCGCTCACTATTAGCGCTAACAAGCTAACTAGAATGATAGGTTTGATTTGTTTTTTATTCATGCAAGGTCTCTTAAAGTAATGCATTATTTTGGTGAAATATTGGCGTTCTTCATCGCGTTTAAAAGCACAGGATGATTTGACGCTGAAAGCTTTACTAATGGCAAACGTATGCCGCTACTGATCAAGCCCATTTGATTGAGGACCCATTTCACAGGAATAGGGTTGGCTTCTACAAAAAGTTTTTGGTGAAGGCTGAATAATTGCGCATTAATTGCACAAGCTTCAGCGGCTTTGCCGGACATAGCGGCTACGCACATTTCGTGCATGAGCTTAGGCGCTACGTTCGCTGTCACTGAAATTACCCCTTTACCACCAATCAACATCAGTGCCATGCCTGTTGCATCATCACCGCTATAAATTGCAAAGTCTTTTGGCGCGCGAATAATTAAATCTGTGCCACGTTCGATGCTCCCTGTGGCGTCTTTAATCCCTACAATGTTCTTGATTTCTGCAAGGCGGAGTGTGGTGTCGTTGCTAAGATCAACGCCTGTGCGGCCTGGAACATTGTATAAGATTTGTGGAATGTCCACGGCTTCAGCAACAGCTTTGTAGTGTTGGAATAAGCCTTCTTGTGTTGGTTTGTTGTAGTAGCTGTCTCTTATACACATCT
>RFOR01000011.1 GCA_009926525.1 Methylophilaceae bacterium | reverse complement strand
TGTGCCAATTTCAAGTACTTTGCCTAAAGGTCGGCCTGCACGCAGTGTTTCAGTCATCTTTGCAACGGTATAAGGTTGCGAGATTGTTTGACCGAAGCCAATCGGCAGTGAAACATCTTCATAAGCACGTGTAGCAAGGGCTTCGTCTACAAAAATATGGCGAGGAATCTCACCCATGGCAGACAGCGTTACTTCATCTTTAATGCCTTGCTCACGTAAGCGTGACAACATTCTGTCGCGCGTTCGTTGTGAGGTCATCCCGATGCCTGAAGTATTTCTAATCACGCTATTTCACCCAGTTTTTTAAGGCTGTTAATTGGTTGTGATGCGTTAAGTCAGCTTGTAAGGGGGTGAGCGAGACTTGATTGTTCGCAACGGCGAAAAAATCTGTGCCCTCGCCAGCATCAGCAGCAGCACCTGCAGGACCAACCCAATAAAGAGTTTCGCCGCGAGGTGATTTTGATTTAATCACAGGCTCAGCTTTATGGCGTTTGCCTAGTCGTGTGACTACTTTGCCTTTGAGTTCGGAGTAAGGTACGTCAGGCACATTGACGTTCATTAAAACAGGGGGAGGAAATGCGCTGGCTTTGTAATGTTCAATTAACTCAACAATCACTTTTGCCGCTGTTTCAAAATGTGTCGCATTGTGTTGTGACATTGAAACTGCAAAAGACGGAACGCCAAGTAAGTAGCCTTCCATCGCTGCAGCAACCGTGCCAGAGTAAATGGTGTCATCACCCATATTTGCACCATCATTGATGCCTGAGATCACCATGTCGGGTAATTGGTCAATTAAGCCAGTCACTGCTAAATGCACGCAATCCGTTGGCGTGCCATTGACGTAATGAAAGCCGTTATTGGCTGTTCGAACTGTAAGCGGTCTATCTAATGTGAGGGAGTTGCTAGCGCCACTGCGATTTTGCTCTGGGGCCACAACGACGATATCGGCGATTTTTGAAATATGCTCTGCCAGCGTTATAAGGCCAGGAGCAAGATAGCCATCGTCATTAGAAAGAAGAATTAACATGAGTAAATTATATCGCTTATTAGTGTGGCTGTTGCGTGGCCTGTCTTGTTAATTTTGCGTAAAAAATAGTGCAATAGAAAAATATCGTTGTTAATAAAACTTCAGCTAATGCTAGTTTTGCAGAAGGCCCTTGATCAGCCCAAGCCCTTACTGCGCCCTCGGTGAAGTATATCAAGATGAACATACTGGCCCATTGGTAAGTGTAGCGACGGCCATTGAGGATGCCAAAAAGTGGTAACAGAAGCGGAACGGCCTTTAGTATCAGTTTTGAACCCTCAGGTTTAAGCGGTGCCAATATGCTTTCCCAGGCCAAACTTAAAATAATCAGTGCAATTAAACTTATCGACGCACCAAGTCTTAATTTTTGAACGGTTAGTGCAGTGTTGGGTGTCATGCGCGGAGCTTTAGTGCGGTTTCAGCAAGGCGCTTGCCTAAGGCAATGCATAACTTCTTTTCATCATCGCTAAGCGGATTGTCATCCATCGCGCCGCCAATATGACTGGCTCCGTAAGGAGTGCCGCCTGTCGTTGTGTTGCCTAACGCAGGCTCAGAGTAAGGTAAGCCTAATATAACCATGCCATGGTGCATGAGTGGCAACATCATGGTGAGTAGGGTTGTTTCATTCCCACCATGCATAGAACCTGAGGAAGTGAATACCGCGGCAGGCTTGCCAATTAGTGCCCCTTTTAGCCATAAGCTAGTCGTGCCGTCTAAAAAATATTTCATTGGCGCTGCCATATTGCCAAAACGAGTAGGACTGCCAAGTGCCAATCCAGCGCATTCTTCTAAGTCTTGAAGCTCAACATAAGGCGCACCTGTTGATGGCACTTCTGATTCAGTCGCTTTGCAATTAGCTGATATTTTTGGCACGGTTCGAATTCGAGCTTTTGCACCATGCACGCTCTCAACCCCTCGGGCAATGCTTTGCGCCATGTCGCGGACAGCCCCGCCTTGTGAGTAATAGAGAACGAGAATTTCAGTCATTTAGATATTCTTCACTAATGCTGTTGCTTTACCAATGTAGGTCGCAGGTGTTAAGTCCATCAAGTATTGCTTAGCTTCAGCAGGAATCTTGAGATTTGCAATTAAAGACTGCAATGACTCTTTAGAAATCGCTTTGCCACGGGTATATTCTTTTAGTGTGTCATAGGGATTTTCGTAGCCATAGCGGCGCATCACTGTTTGAATGGGTTCGGCAAGCACTTCCCAGCTATTGTCTAAATCCTCAGCCAATTTTACTGGGTTGATTTCAAGTTTATTTAAGCCGCGTAAGCATGAATCGTAACCCAAAAGCGTATAACCAAAAGCCACGCCCATATTGCGAAGGACGGTTGAATCGGTGAGGTCGCGTTGCCAGCGAGAGATAGGCAATTTCTCTGCAAGGTGGCGAAGGATGGCATTTGCCAAGCCTAAATTGCCTTCTGAGTTCTCAAAATCGATTGGATTTACCTTATGCGGCATGGTTGAAGAACCAACTTCACCTGGTTTAAGTTTTTGTTTGAAATAGCCGACAGAAACGTAACCCCAAATATCACGGTTAATATCAATCAGAATGGTATTGATACGTGCCAGGTTATCGTAAAGTTCAGCCATGTAATCATGCGGCTCAATTTGGATAGTCATTGGGTTGTAAGTTAAGCCCAAACTCTCTACAAATTGCTTGGCAAACTTTTCCCAATCAACATTTGGATAAGCCGATAAATGCGCGTTGAAGTTACCGACTGCGCCATTGATCTTCCCTAAAATCTCATTGGCGACCAACTGTTTTTGCTGGCGTTGCAAACGGTACACCACGTTAGCAAACTCTTTGCCCATCGTGGTTGGGGAGGCTGTTTGCCCGTGGGTGCGAGAAAGCATAGGTTGCGCCGCTAACTGTTTAGATAACTCAGTCATACGCGCAATGAGATTGTTCAAGAATGGCAGCATGACAGCATTGCGAGCGCCCTGGAGCATCAAGGCATGGGAAAGGTTGTTGATATCCTCGCTGGTGCAAGCAAAGTGAATAAATTCACTGGCTTTTTTGATTTCTGCATTACCATCAAATTTTTCTTTAAGCCAATATTCAAGCGCTTTTACGTCATGGTTTGTACGTGCTTCAATGGCTTTTACTTGCGATGCATCAGTTTCACAAAAGTTAGCAATGGCATCATCTAACTCTTTGATTGTTTCTTTACTAAATGCCCTCACTTCTTCGATTTCAGGTAAGGCAGCTAATGCTTTAAGCCATTCAACTTCCACCAAAGCGCGGTATTTGATCAGCGCATATTCGCTAAAGTAAGCGCGGAGTGGGTCAACTTTTGATTGATAGCGACCATCCAAAGGAGATAGTGCATTAAGTGGCGTGAGTTCCATAAACAACCTTTTTCGATGCTGATTTGGTGCAAAATTGCGAATTATCTAATTTTACCCTACATCAGGCTTACTCAAAAATCGAGATGGTGCTTTTTCCATATTTATTTTGCGGATTATTTTATTAAAATTCACAAAACTAAATAGGGGGACGGCTGACAAATACGATATCGGTATTCCTAGCTCGTAAAAAAGCGTATCTTTACATGATGAATCATTGGCTAATTAAACATTTTGTCTTCTTTTGGTGCATGGCCCTGATCAACTGTGCCGCCTATGCACAAGAAGATGCGCCATATTCTTCTTTGCCTTATATGAGTGTCGCCGAAAGTATTGCAGCAATGGACACTGACCATGACGGTATAGTCAGCGTGCATGAAATACGTGTGTTTATCGAATCTAGGCATGGAAAAGGTTATCAAGGAAAAGTCTTTGATGACATGGAAAAGTCTGCCGATAATAGAAGTTGCGGTTCCTCTTTTACGAAATCTCTTTATTAAATAATCTATTCGCCAACTCTGGCATATTCATTGCATCTCATTCACTAGGTTTTGTCAGTAGTTTTTAATCTGTCGTTGGAAGCCATGTGCGTCGCCTGTATAATTGCGGCTAATTATTCATTTATTTAAAAGCTTGGAATTTTAATGCTCACCACCTACCACACCCACATTGCTGAGCGTTCTGCAGTTGGCTTGCCGCCATTGCCGTTGAATGCAGAGCAAGTTGCTTCTTTAGTCGAACTGCTGAAGGTCACCCCTGCGAATTCACCGGATGCTGCTGAGCTTGTTGATTTACTCGAGAACCGTATCCCTGCTGGTGTGGATCAGGCCGCGTATGTGAAGGCGGCTTTCTTGGCTGATCTGGCGAAGGGAGTTGCTCAGTCAGCCTTGGTGTCACCGCACCATGCGGTCAAGTTGCTTGGTACCATGTTAGGCGGCTATAACGTACAAGCCTTAGTCGCATTGCTCGATAGCTCAGATGCTGCGCTTGCTGCTGAAGCTGGCCGTATTCTCTCTCATACCATCCTCATGTTTGATGCTTATCATGATGTGGCAGCCAAGATGAAGGCTGGTAATGCCCATGCCAAGAAGCTTATTGAGTCTTGGGCGGCCGGTGAATGGTTTACTGCTCGCCCTCAACTGGCTGATGAAATCCGTGTGGTGGTGTTTAAAGTGGCAGGTGAAACCAATACCGATGATCTCTCTCCTGCCCAGGAAGCTTGGTCTCGTCCGGATATTCCACAGCACGCTAAAGCGATGCTCGTGAACAAGATGCCTGAAGCTTTAAGTGTGATTGAATCCCTCAAAGCGCAACACGGCTTACCCCTTGCTTATGTCGGTGATGTCGTCGGTACTGGCTCATCACGTAAATCTGCCATTAACTCCTTGCAGTGGTATATGGGTGATGACATCCCTCACATCCCAAACAAGCGCACTGGCGGTGTGGTGATTGGCGGCAAGATTGCCCCGATCTTCTTTAATACAGCAGAAGACTCTGGTGCCTTCCCGATTCAATGCGATGTGAGCAAACTCAATACAGGCGACATCATGGTGATTCGTCCTTATCAAGGGACGATCTCTAGTGAGTCAGGCGCAGTTCTCGCCACCTTTGATATGGCCCCGCTCACCATTGCCGATGAAGTCCGTGCCGGCGGCCGTATTCCCCTCATCATTGGGCGTGGTTTAACCACCAATGCCAGAAATACACTAGGCTTACCGGCATCAAATCTCTTCATTCATCCCATTGCCCCTAAAGATACTGGCAAGGGTTATACGCTGGCCCAGAAGATGGTCGGCCGCGCTTGCGGACTCCCTGAAGGCGTGGGTGTCCGTCCTGGTACTTACTGTGAACCGAAAGCCACAACCGTAGGCTCTCAAGACACCACAGGCGGCATGACCCGTGATGAACTAAAAGAGCTTGCTTGCTTAGGCTTTAGCGCTGACCTCGTCATGCAAAGCTTCTGTCATACCGCAGCTTATCCTAAGCCTGTCGATATCAAGCTACAACACAGCCTGCCTGAATTTATGTCGAGTCGTGGGGGAGTATCCTTACGTCCTGGTGATGGGGTCATCCACTCCTGGATTAACCGCATGATCCTGCCTGATACCGTGGGGACTGGTGGTGACTCTCATACCCGCTTCCCCATTGGCATTTCCTTCCCAGCAGGTTCAGGCTTGGTCGCCTTTGCAGCTGCCATGGGGGTGATGCCACTTGATATGCCTGAATCAGTCTTGGTTCGCTTCAAAGGCGAAATGCAACCAGGGATTACCCTACGTGATTTAGTAAATGCTATTCCGTATGTAGCCATTCAAGCAGGTGAGCTCACCACCGATAAGAAAGGCAAGAAGAACATCTTTAACGGCCGCGTACTCGAGATTGAAGGCTTGCCTGATCTTAAAGTAGAACAAGCCTTTGAGTTTGCCGATGCTTCTGCTGAACGTTCAGCCAATGGCTGTACGGTCAAATTAAACAAAGAGCCTGTGATTGAGTTCTTAAAATCAAACATCGTGCTCATGCAAAACATGATAGACCATGGCTATGAAGATGCACGGACATTAAAACGCCGTATTGAGTCTATGGAAGCCTGGCTTGCCAACCCAACACTGCTTGAACCAGATGCAGATGCAGAATATGCCCACATCTTTGAGATTGATTTAAACCAAATCAAAGAACCGCTGGTTGCTTGTCCTAACGATCCAGATGACATCAAGCCACTCTCTGCTGTGCAGAACGACAAGATTGATGAAGTCTTTATCGGTAGCTGTATGACCAACATTGGTCATTACCGCGCCGCAGCGAAAGTACTTGAAGGCCAAGGCGCAATTCCAACCAGACTTTGGGTTGCACCGCCGACCCGGATGGACGAAGCACAGCTTCGTGATGAAGGCGTTTACTCCACCTTCGGCATTGCAGGCGCAAGAATGGAAATGCCTGGCTGTTCACTCTGCATGGGTAACCAAGCGCGTGTGGCAGACAAAGCCACTGTCTTCTCGACCAGTACAAGAAACTTCGACAACCGCATGGGCAAAGATGCGCGTGTGTACTTAGGCTCTGCTGAACTTGCTGCAGTGTGCGCAAAACTAGGTCGCTTACCAAGCACAGCAGAATACTTGCAAGTGGTCGGCGACACCATCAGCGCCCATCACGCGCAAATCTATCAGTACCTCAACTTCAATTTGATGGATGAGTATCAACCTAAAAAAGTGATAGGCATTGCTCAAGTTTCTTAGTCAGTTTTTAGCAAGGTTCTTTAAGCTCGATAAAACATTGAGCCTAAAGAATCTGTTGCCAGCTATTGCATTTCTTGGCGGATTTTTGTGGGATGCACTTACCATTGGACGCCAAATCAATCCTTCTGATTTGTGGTTTCTTGCTGGGTATTTACTTGCCGCGGGTTTGATTCTCTATTGGATGGGGCATAGAAGTCATGCGCATGCTGGCATGTCTGAAATGGAACAGCTGAAGCACTCCATTCGACCTGAGTGGCAAAAAAATGCGCCAATTTTTATCCTACAATTCTTATTTGGTAGCTTGTTTAGCTGCTTATTTATTATGTATTTTAAAAGTGCAAATCACTTCCTTGCGCTCTTTTGGTCGCTGGGCTTGGGCTTTTTGCTTGTCGCTAATGAGTATATTGACCATCACTATCAACGCTTTACCCTGACTTGGGCGCTTTTCGGCCTGTGTGCGATTTTGGTATTTAACTTTTTGTTGCCCTTTATGCTGGGTAGCATTCTCGCTGTTTGGTTTTATTTGAGTACGCTTGCTGGCGCCTTACTCACGCATTATTTGCGTAAAAAAACACCGGGATGTCCAGGTCGTGCTTGGCCTGTTTGGACGATTGCAGGTGTGTTAAGTCTGGCTTACATTTTTGACTTTATTCCGCCAGTGCCTTTGGTGAAGCGCGATATGCAAGTCGGGCTCAATCTAGAAAAAAGTAATGGCGACATGGTTGTTTCGGTAGAAAAGTCCCCTTGGTATAAGCCTTGGCGATTATTATCAAATGACCTTCATGTCCCTGCAGGTGCCCGTGTTTATTGCGTTTCAGCAGTATTCGCACCTACTGGTATTAGCACAACGCTTTATCATCGTTGGGAGCATTACGATGAGAAGCTGGGCTGGCAAGCTGCATCGCGCATTGGTTTTGGCTTATCAGGGGGTAGGCAGGGCGGCTTTCGTGGCTACACCTATAAACAGAATGTTCAGTCAGGGGAATGGCGCGTAAAAGTTGAAACAGAAGATGGAAGAACTTTAACCGTGTATCACTTTAATCTTTATACTGAGCCAGCTACAGATAGCTATTTGGAAGCCCAGAGTATTTAGCTAATATGGCTGTCGATCTCAAAGCTTGCACCGTCATCCACAGCAAGTTTTTCAGCTACATAAGGCATCACTTCATTTAAAGTGTTTGGTAGCGTCCACGGTGGGTTTACGATAAACAAGCCGCTGCCATGCATGCCAAAGCCCTCGATGGAGGGTTCTTGAACAGTCAAACTTACATTGAGCCAGCTTTTTAAATCGAGTTGCTTCAGTTTTCCCACCATTTGAAGGGGTTCTGAGCGTTGAAGTAGCGGATACCACACAATATAAGTACCAGTCGCGAAGCGTTGTAGGCTGTCTTTAATCATCTCAACTACACGTTGGTAATCTTGTTTCTCTTCATAAGGTGGGTCTATTAATACGACCGCTCGGCGAGGCGGTGGTGGCAATATGGCTTTAATACCAGCAAAGCCATTGCTCATGTCTATTTTTACGGTGCGTTGATGGCCTTTAAAATTTTCACGCAAGATATCAACATCACTTGGATGTAGTTCAAATAAGCGCATGCGGTCATCTGCTCTAAGTAATGCTTGAGCGCATAGCGGTGAGCCAGGATACATCTTGAGCTTGGCTGTTTTGGGGTTCGAGGGCTGATTGACGCTTTTAATGTAGCCAACATAATTTAAGAGTGGTTGAGGTAAATCGCTTTCGTTCCAGAGCTTAGCAATGCCAGATTCATATTCTGCATTTTGTGAAGCATAGCCAGCGTCTAGCGAGTATTGGCCAGCACCTGCATGGGTGTCAATATACCAAAAAGGCTTGTCCTTTTGCGTGGCGTGCGCGATGACTTGCATAAGCACAAAGTGTTTAAGTACATCGGCATGATTGCCTGCATGGGCGGTAACTGAGCATTGGATGGTGACTGATATGGTAGGTTTATTAAGAACATACTCATTATAGCGTTAACCGGTTTGTTGCTTGGTGATGAATGTGAAAACAACTTAAAAACGACTGCTTTTTTGTTGCCTATAAGCTAGCATGTAGGCTTAACGAATTCTGAAAGAAAAATCATGCCTTATATCAATATTAAACATGCTGGCGCACTCACTCGTGAGCAAAAAGCTGAGATTGCTAAGGAAGTGACGGAGACTATGCAACGTGTGGCGAATAAGCCGGCAAGCTACACCTACATTACGTTTGATGAAGTGGCTTATGAGGATTGGGCGATTGGCGGGAAGTTGCTCGATGAATAATGTTAGATTAAATAACTTTACTAAATTATTACTTGAGTAAGACTTAATGAAAATACCCGAAAGACTCAAGCCGCTGGTTGAAGACGGTTTGGTCGATGATGTAATTCGCCAGCTCATGAGTGGCAAAGAAGCGACAGTTTATGTCGTGCGTTGCGGCGATGATGTGCGCTGTGCCAAAGTTTACAAGGAGGCCAATCAGCGAAGCTTTAGGCAAAGCGTGGACTACACAGAAGGCCGCAAGACTAAGAATAGTCGCCAAGCACGTGCCATGGAAAAAGGCTCAAAATATGGCCGTAAGCTACAAGAGCAGGCTTGGCAAAGTCATGAGGTAGATGCGCTGTATCGACTTGCCGCAGCAGGCGTTCGAGTGCCTAAGCCACATAATTTCTATGAGGGAGTGCTACTCATGGAACTGGTAGTTGATGAAGAGGGTAACGCTGCGCCTAGACTCAATGACATTGCTTTTACGCCAGAAGATGCGCTGAAATATCACGAAATTTTGTTACGTGAAGTCGTCCGTATGTTGTCTGCGGGCATTATTCATGGCGACTTATCTGAGTTTAATATTTTGCTGGCAAGTGATGGCCCTGTGATTATCGATTTGCCTCAAGCGGTAGATGCTGCAGGTAATAACCATGCTGAAGATATGCTGGAACGGGATGTGAATAACCTACGAGATTACTTTGGTCGCTTTGCGCCAGAGTTGCTTACTACGCAATATGCAAAAGAGATGTGGGATTTGTTCTCGCATGGCAATTTGACTTTGGAAACGCCATTAACAGGGCGCTTCCGAGAAAGTACGAAAGCCGTCGATTTGAAGACGGTGATGCGTGTGATTGATGATGTGCGTAAAGAAGAGGAGGCTAAGCGTTTGCGTTTGGCCGAGTTGGGAATTAAGTAATAAGTTTTAGACATGACCGTGCCATTTAACCCCAAACCCATATTAAAAAACTTACCCAACTTGCCGGGTGTTTATCGCATGAAAAACGCCAGCGATGAGGTCATTTATGTGGGAAAGGCAAAAGACTTAAAGAAGCGCGTCTCCTCTTACTTTAATAAAAACATTCCCAGCCCCCGCACGCGCATGATGGTCGCGCAAATCGTTGATATTGAAACCACGGTGACGCACACTGAGGCAGAAGCTTTATTGCTTGAGAACAATCTCATTAAAAGTTTTATGCCGCGTTACAACGTGTTGTTCCGTGATGATAAAACCTATCCCTACATTACGCTAACAGGCGATGAATATCCACGTTTAGCTTTTCATCGTGGCACGCAACGTAAAGGCAATAGCTATTTTGGCCCTTTTCCTAATTCGATTGCCGTGCGCGAAAGTATTCAGTTATTACAAAAAGTGTTTATGTTGCGCACTTGTGAAAATACGGTGTTTTCTAATCGCACAAGGCCTTGTTTGCAATATCAAATTGAGCGCTGTACGGCGCCCTGCGTGGGCTTGATTTCTGAAGAAGATTATCGCCGCGATGTCAGTCATGCCACCATGTTTCTGCAGGGTAAAGAGCAGCAAGTCTTGGATGAGCTTGGCGAGAAAATGATGACTGCTGCTGAAGCGGAAGCCTATGAATTGGCGGCAGTGTATCGTGATCGTATGCAAAGCTTGCGCCAAGTTCAGGCCAAGCAGTTTGTGAGTGATTTTGCAGTGAATGACGCTGACGTGATTGCTTGTGTGTCCCACGAAGATCAACATTGTGTCAATTTAGTGATGATCCGTGGCGGCCGTCATCTCGGAGATAAAAGCTTTTTCCCGAAAAATGCGGATGGTGGCGAGTTGGAAGACACGATGCGGGCATTTTTAGAGCAATATTATGTGTCTCAAAAAGTACCACCGCTTATGATTGTTGGTGTAGCCATTGAAACCGAGGCTTTGGAAGAGGTCTTTTCCGTGCAAGCAGGGCGCAAAGTACGCATTAATACTAACCCTGTTGGTGATAAACGGGTATGGATGAAAATGGCAGAAACCAACGCTCAGTTAGCCCTTCAGCAACGCTCTGCGCAACATTCAAATCAGCAAGCTAGGTTGTTGGCTTTGCGCGAGGCTTTGGATTTGGGGGATAGTGTTGAGCGAATTGAGTGTTTCGATATTAGTCATACCATGGGTGAAGCGACCGTTGCATCATGCGTAGTGTTTGATAAAGGTGCGATGCAAAATGCAGAATATCGTCGCTATAACATCACAGGCATCACGCCTGGCGATGACTACGCGGCGATGCGTGATGCTTTAACTCGCCGCTATAAGAAAGTCGCAGCAGGTGAGGGTAAGCGTCCAGATTTAGTGTTTATTGATGGCGGTAAAGGGCAATTAGGCGTTGCGGTCGATGTTATGCAAGAAGTTGGATTAGCTGATATCCTCTTGGTTGGCATTGCCAAAGGTGAAGAGCGCAGGCCGGGATTGGAGCAAATGTTTTTTCCGGATAGAGACGCGCCAGTTGGACTTAAGAAAGATCATATAGGCTTGCATCTGCTGCAACAGATTCGTGATGAAGCGCATCGATTTGCGATTACAGGGCATAGAGCAAGGCGTGGTAAAGCGCGCATGCATTCATCTCTAGAAGATATTGATGGTATAGGAGCTAAACGGCGTAAGGCTTTGTTAGTAAGGTTCGGTGGCTTGGATGGCGTTAAAAATGCCAGTGTGGATGAGCTTTCGCAAGTCGAAGGGATAAGCCAAATGCTGGCCGAAAAAATATATCAGGAGTTGCATTAATGTTTTGGAATTTACCCAATAGCTTAACGATGGCGCGGATTATTCTTATCCCGGTGTTTGTGGGTGTTTTTTATTTACAACCGCACTACATAACTCAGCATATAGCAAACTTACTTGCCACCGCCATTTTTGGTTTTGCTGCGATTACCGACTGGCTAGATGGCTA
>RFOR01000002.1 GCA_009926525.1 Methylophilaceae bacterium | reverse complement strand
TCAGTTTGATCCTTCAAAATGTATCGTTTGTTCTCGCTGCGTTCGCGCTTGTGAAGAAGTGCAAGGAACCTTTGCATTGACCATTCAAGGCCGTGGCTTTGAATCTAAAGTGGCTTCTGGCACTGAGAACTTCTTAGAGTCTGAGTGTGTTTCTTGTGGTGCTTGCGTACAAGCATGTCCAACAGCAACCTTAATTGAAAAGTCAGTCGTCCAGCATGGCGTACCTGAGCATTCAGTGACAACAACATGTGCGTATTGCGGCGTGGGCTGTTCATTTGACGCTGAAATGAAAGGCGAGCAAGTAGTTCGCATGGTGCCAAGCAAGAACGGCGGGGCGAATCATGGTCACTCTTGTGTGAAAGGTCGCTTTGCGTGGGGTTATGCGACCCATCAAGACCGCATTACAACGCCGATGATTCGTAAGAGTATTCATGATGCTTGGACTGAAGTTTCATGGGATGAAGCCATTCATTATGCGGCGAGTGAAATCTCACGTATCCAAACACAATACGGTAAAGAATCAGTAGGTGGGATTACCTCATCTCGCTGCACCAATGAAGAAGTATATGTGACTCAGAAATTAATTCGTGCGGTTCTTGGCACGAATAACGTGGATACTTGTGCACGTGTTTGTCACTCTCCAACAGGTTATGGTTTAAAACAGACATTGGGCGAGTCTGCTGGTACACAAACCTTTGATTCTGTGATGCATTCAGATGTGATTTTTGTGATCGGTGCGAACCCAACTGATGGCCACCCAGTATTTGGCTCACAAATGAAGCGTCGCTTACGTGAAGGCGCCAAATTAATTGTGGCTGATCCACGTCAAATTGACTTGGTGTCGTCGCCGCACGTTAAAGCAGATTACCACCTGAAATTACGTCCTGGCACTAACGTAGCGTTGATTTCTGCATTCTCACACGTCATTGTGACTGAAGGTTTAGTGAACGAAGCATTTGTGAAAGAACGTTGTGAGATTGATTCTTTCGAAGCATGGCGAGCTTTTGCTGCTAAGCAAGAAAACTCACCTGAAGCGCTCAGCGAAACGCTAGGTGTGCCAGCGGAAGACCTCCGTGCAGCAGCACGTTTGTATGCAACGGGGGGCAATGCAGCGATTTACTACGGACTGGGTGTGACTGAACACAGCCAAGGTTCAACCATGGTAATGGGTATTGCTAACATTTCAATGGCGACGGCTAACGTTGGCCGTGAAGGGGTGGGTGTAAATCCACTGCGTGGTCAAAATAACGTGCAAGGTTCATGCGACATGGGTTCTATGCCACACGAATACCCAGGTTACCGTCATGTATCTGATGACGCGACACGCGCTCTATTTGAAACTGCGTGGGGTCGTCCGCTTAGTAAAGAGCCTGGCTTACGTATTCCAAACATGCTGGACCAAGCCATTAGCGGTAGCTTTAAGGCGTTGTACTGCGTAGGTGAGGACATCGTTCAATCAGATCCAAATACACAGCACGTGACTCATGGTCTAGAGTCTATGGAATGTGTAATTGTGCAAGACTTATTCTTGAACGAAACCGCGATGTACGCCCATGTGTTCTTCCCTGGCGCTTCATTCCTTGAGAAATCAGGTACGTTTACTAATGCAGAGCGCCGCATTTCACCTGTGCGTCGTGTGATGACCCCGAAAAACGGGTTCGAGGACTGGGAAGTAACTGCTAAGCTTGCGGCCGCCTTGGGTTACCCTATGCATTACTCTCATGCGTCTGATATTTTGGATGAAATTGCCGCCTTAACGCCAACATTCAAAGGCGTGAGCTTTAAGAAATTAGATGAGTTTGGTAGTGTGCAGTGGCCTTGTGATGATGCAAACCCTGCAGGGACGCCAACAATGCACATTGATGAGTTTGTGCGCGGTAAAGGTAAGTTCTTCATTACAGAATATGTGCCGACTACTGAAAAAGTGAACGCTAAATATCCGTTGATTTTGACAACAGGCCGTATTCTTTCTCAATACAATGTGGGTGCGCAAACACGTCGAACTCAAAATGTGACTTGGCACACTGAGGACGTAATTGAAATTCACCCACATGATGCGGAAGACCGCGGCATTAATGATGGTGATTGGGTCGGCATTACCAGCCGAGCTGGTGAAACTGTGCTTCATGCCAAGATTACGGAGCGTGTTCAGCCTGGTGTGGTTTATACAACTTTCCATCATCCTGAATCTGGTGCGAACGTTATTACGACAGACAATTCAGACTGGGCGACCAACTGCCCTGAGTTTAAGGTAACCGCGGTGCAACTTACTAAAGTGTCTCAACTTTCTGAATGGCAACGTGAATACAAAGCCTTCAGTAAAGAACAAATAGATTTTGTGCATCACCCGAAAAACGAAGTGAACGCATAAGTATCATCTTTAGCTGATGCAAGACCTAAAAAAGCCAATGATTGCAGAGACGGCGACTAGTCGCTTGACGGTGCAGAAATGGCAATCGGGTGAAGTGAAATCGCTTGAAGATGTTGTGGCGGAGGAAGTGCCGATTGCGATGATTTACAACGGCATTTCCCATGCGGTCATGCTAGCAACGCCGCAAGATTTGGAAGACTTTGCCTTGGGCTTTTCATTAGCTGAAGGAATTTTAAGTAGTCCAAAAGAGCTTTATGAGATTGAACTTGTTCAGCAGGCGTCTGGTATTGAATTGAGGATGGTAATCGCCAGTGGGCGATTTTCTCAGCTAAAAGATAGACGCAGAAGCATGACAGGTCGCACGGGTTGTGGTTTGTGTGGTGCAGAGAGCTTGGAACATGCGCTGCGTATGCCTGATAGTGTAAATATTTCTAAAGAGGTATTTACTAAACAGGCGGTGCTTAGGGCGCTTAAAAATGTAGCTAGCCAACAAGCTTTACAAACTGAAACAGGCGCTGCCCATGCGAGCTTTTGGGTGCAAACCAATGGCAATATAGCGATGGTGCGTGAAGACGTTGGTCGTCACAATGCTTTGGATAAGCTTCTTGGAGCTAAAGCCAAGACAGAAAAGCAATCAGGGTTTGTTTTGACGACAAGTCGTGCGAGTTATGAAATGGTACAAAAAGTCGCGGTTGCTGGCGTTGACATGTTAGTAGCGATTTCAGCGCCAACTGGCCTAGCAATTCGCGTGGCTGAGCAGTGTGGCGTTACATTGGTTGGGTTTGCGCGCTCTGAACAGTTTGTGGTGTACACCCATCCAGAGCGTTTGGTTTAAAGATAGTTTAGGAAAAAGTAATGAATATTGAGCAGTTGATTACCATGGCCAATCAAATTGGCACGTTTTTTAAGTCATCACCTGACCAAGAGCAGGCGAAGAAAGATATTGTCACGCATCTCAAGCGCTTTTGGGCGCTCAGTATGCGTTTGCAGTTGATTGAGCATGCGCAACATGAAGGAAAAGGCTTGGAGCCTATCGTTAAAGAGGCGATACTTCAGCATCAGGCACTGCTTGCTTAAATTGTTGTCATTTTTCTTGCCATTCACTCAATAAATTATCATGGCAAAATTTCACGTCATCATTCCCGCTGCTGGCTCTGGTAGCCGTATGGCATCGGTTCTGCCTAAGCAGTATCTCCCATTGCTAGGTCGCCCCATCATTTCATGGACGCTAGACACTTTTTTATTATGTGAACGCATTGCTAAAGTGCATCTCGTATTAAGTGCTGAGGATGCAGATTGGCAAGCACAAAATATTCAGCATCCAAAGTTGTCCATATTAAATTGTGGCGGCGAAACGCGTGCTGCAACAGTGCTTAATGCCTTAAATATATTGAATGTTGATGTTGAAGATTGGGTGTTGGTGCATGATGCTGCGCGTCCAGGGCTCACCCATGCGCTTTTAGATTTTTTACTAGATGAAATTCAAGACGACCAAGTAGGTGGTTTGCTAGCGATTCCAGTGGCTGATACTTTGAAGCGGGCGAATAATGAACAACGCGTTGCCTGCACAGAGCCTCGTGAAGGCTTATGGCAAGCACAAACGCCGCAAATGTTTCGTTATGGTATTTTGAAGGAAGCTTTGACAAAGTCCGGCGGTGCGCCTACTGATGAAGCGCAGGCTATTGAGGCGCTGGGCTTGAGACCAAAATTAGTGACAGGACAGTTACGCAATCTAAAGATTACTTTCCCGCAAGACTTGGCTTTAGCTGAAGCGATTCTTGCCGTGGATCAGCAAGGGGTTAGGAAATGATCAGGATCGGACAGGGTTACGATGTGCATCAGTTAGTCGAAGGCCGAAAGTGCATTATCGGAGGGGTAGAGATCGCTTATGAAAAAGGATTGCTTGGTCACTCTGACGCCGATGTCTTATTGCACGCGATTTGTGATGCGATGCTGGGGGCAGCTTGCTTAGGTGATATCGGAAAACATTTTTCGGATACCGATGCGAATTACAAGGGCGCAGACTCCAGAAGCTTACTGCGTCATGTCGTGGCTTTAGTTAAATCACATGGTTTTGTGCTGAGTAATCTGGATGCGACGATAATCGCGCAAGCGCCTAAGATGGCACCATATATCGAAGCTATGTGTGCAAATATTGCCAACGACTGTGGCGTAAAAAGAAGCCAGGTCAATGTGAAGGCAACCACCACTGAGAAACTTGGCTTTACCGGTCGAGGCGAAGGTATTGCTGCTGAGGCAGTCTGTCTAATTACTGCTTCAGCTTAATCTTACTGTTCCTGCTCTTCTTTCGGCTGCCAATTTCCCCCCTTCACCTCGTCAGAGAATAGCGGGAAGAGAAGGGGTAACAGCAATAGTGTAAAGAAGGTTGCAGTTACCAAGCCCCCAACGATCACCACCGCGAATGGGCGCTGCGTTTCAGAGCCAATTCCGTGAGAAAGTGCCGCAGGTAGCAAACCTAATCCTGCCATCAAGGCGGTCATTAGAATCGGGCGCAGACGAACCACGGCGCCCTCTAAGATAGCATCTGCAACCGTGAAGCCCTCTAGGATGAGGTGCTTAATCTGCTCAACCATAATTACGCCGTTCTGTACCGAAATCCCGGCGAGCGCAATAAATCCAACTGCAGCAGAGATCGACAGATGAAGTCCCGCAAGGCCTAGGCCTGCGAAGCCTCCTATCAAGGTGAATGGAATCATGAGCAAAACCAGCAGTGAGTTTAGCACTGACCTAAACGCGGTAAAGAGTACGAAGAAAATTAGCATGAGTGATAATGGCACAATCACTTTGAGTCGTTTCATCGAGCGCTGCTGGTTCTCAAACTGGCCACCCCAGGTCATGGTATAGCCAGGGGGTAATTTCACTTGATCCTTGACCTTAGCCATCGCTTCTTTCACAAAGCTGCCTTGGTCGCGATTAATTAAGTTTGCCTTGATCGCGACAATGCGTGATACGCCTTCGCGCGCAACACGAGATGCACCTTGCTTGATAGTGATGTCGGATATCTCACTCAATGGAATGGTGCCGGCTTTGTTAGGCAGGGCGACCGGTAACTCATCGATGTCATCTAAGCCATCACGGAACTCTTGGTTAAGACGCAGTGAGACGTCAAATCGCCTGTCACCGTCATAGAAAGTGCTCGCCGCAGTCCCAGCTAAAGCGGTTTGTACAGAGGCGTTTACCTCATTAACCGACATGCCGTAGCGTGCGAGCTTGGTACGATCTAATGTGATGTCGAGTTCGGAGTTTCCTGAGATGCGAATTGCAGCGACATCGGTCGCTCCCTTGATACTATTTAGCACATGGACAACTTGGTCGGCTTCATTCTCTAACACATTCAAATCCGGTCCAAAAATCTTGACGGAGATTTCCCCTTTAACCCCAGATAATGCTTCTTCAACGCTATCTTGAATCACTTGTGAGAAGTTGGTTGGGATCCCTGGGATCTGATGAATTTTGGTGGACATATCAGAAATTAGCGCATCTTTATTTCTAAATTTCCAGGTATCCTTAGGTTTTAGGTCTGCCAAGATTTCGATGTTGTTGGGACCTTTAGGGTCGGTTCCGTCATCTGGGCGGCCAACGTGGCTGACGACTAGATTGACCTCTTTATAGCTGGTTAAGATTTTTCGAATGCTGCGTTCAATCTCCTTGGTTTTTTCTAAGCTAGTAGAAGGCGGCATGCTGATGGTGAGCCAAATATTGCCCTCATCGAGTTTGGGTAAGAACTCTGAACCGAGTAGCGGAGATAATGCGATAGAAGCGACGAGCAATCCAATTGAAGATGCAATCACCACAAAACGCATATTCGCGACCTTGAGTAGGATCTTTCTGTAAGCATCTTGAATGGCTTGCATCCAGTCGCTGTGCTTCTCAGCCATATCGGTCCGACGCATGAGGTAAGACATCAATGCTGGCACGAATGTTAGGGTCAGTAGGATAGAGCCAAGTAATGCAAAGCTCAGTGTAAAGGCCATAGGTGAGAAGATCTTTCCTTCGACACGCTGGAAAGTGAAGATAGGTAAGAACGCCAAGATAATGATCACCTTGGAGAATAGGATGGGGCGACCCATTTCAATGGCGGTATTTTTCAGGCTAGTGATGCGCCATGAGTAGGTGCTGTGATGTGGAAACTCATCGACTTTTGCAAGTGCTAGTTTGACCATGAGCGCCTCGACCAGCACCACCGCACTATCGATAATAATCCCAAAGTCCACCGCGCCTAGAGAAATAAGATTGGCGGAAACGCCGCGCATGTCCATCACAATAAAAGCGAAAAGCAGTGACAATGGAATAATGGCGGCAACGATCAGTGCTGCCCTCCAATTGCGTAAGAAGATGATGAGAATGGCGACCACTAAAATTGCACCCACAATCATGTTTTCTGTCACAGTATGCACGGTGTGATTGATAAGGCTGGTTCGGTCATAGAACGGTGTGATTTTGACGCCAGGAGGTAGCTTTGTATTGATCTCATCTACTTTAATACGCAATGCATCGATGACTTTAGCTGGGTTCTGGCCCTTGCTCATCAGAACGATGCCTTCAATAACATCATCTCGGCCGTTAAAGGCCACGATGCCAGAACGAGGGCGGTCGCTGATAGCTACCTGACCAACATCGCTGACTAAAATTGGTCTACCTTTATCCGCTGAGATCACAGTTTGGCTGATGTCATCGAGGTTGCGATAGAGACCAAGTGATCGCACTACTAAAGACTCATCGCCCCTGTGCATGAGTCCGCCACCAACGTTGCTGCTGTTGTTGTTTAAAGCTTGGTTCACTTGATCGATGCTTACACCGTATTTTTTGAGCAGGTAAGGATCTAGTTTGATTTGATATTCTTTAACGGCGCCGCCAAAGCTGGTGACGTCTGCAACGCCAGGAACTGTGCGAAGTACAGGAATGATTTTCCAGTCTTGAATGGCGCGTATTTCGCGCGGTGGCATATCATTTGGTGCGTCGACTAAGAATCTGAAGATCTCACCTACGGCAGTGGTAAGTGGCGCTAACGTAGGTTGGTAGACTGTCGGTAAGCTGACCGCTTGGAGCTTCTCTAGCACCTGTTGGCGTGCAAAGTAGTCGTCAGTTTTTTCTGAGAAGGTGAGGGTTACCACAGATAGCCCAGTAATTGAGACCGAGCGCATCTGGGTTAAATGCGGGACGCCGCTCATGCCATGCTCAATTGGGAGGGTCACAACCCGCTCGACTTCTTCTGGGGCCAGTCCTGGAACTTGCGTCACGATCCCAACGTGCACATCTTCTACATCAGGGAATGCCTCGATCGGCAAATTTTGAACGGAGATAATCCCTATAATTACCAGGAACAAGCTCGCAATAATGACAAAGGTGCGCTGCTGGAGCGAGAAGGTGATGAGTTTTTCTAACATTATTTACCCGCTGACAATTCTGAGTTGAGCAGAATTGCGCCAGAAACAACCAGCTTTTCACCTGCGGCTAGCCCGGCTTTAACGGTCGCATATTCACGCTCCTGTACATCAAGTGTTACGCGACGTTTCTTTAAATGGCCTGGGCTTGTTTCTACAAACACGTAGCTATAAAGACCCTCTGTAATCAGGGCGCTATTCGGGATGCGAATCGCTTTTTGATTGCGATTATTGAGCGGGGTAATACGCGCATACATCTCTGGCTTGAGTTTGTTCTTACTATCGACTGAGCAGCGCACTTGGATTCGTCTAGTGACTGGATCTACCATCGTTCCGATTGATTGAATTCTTCCAGTAAAGCTTTCATTTTGGTAGGCATCTACTTGAATTAAAATAGGTTGTCCCAATGATATTTTACTTAGGTCGCGTTCTGGCAAGTCGATTGTTGCCCAGAGGTGACTTGGGTTGGTGATGATAAATAGCGGCGTATTTGCATCAGGCCTCACTTCATTGCCGACGTTAATTTGACGGTCAACGATGACGCCAGCCATGGGCGCTTTGAGAGTAAACGTTTCTGCGCCCGCTGTGCTATTGCTATCCATATTGAGATTTTTTAGGCGACTTTTTGTGCGGGTTGCTTCCGCTTGTGATTGCGCCATATCGGCCTCAGAGGATTCAAAATCCTTGTGTGCAATGACGCCGCCATCTAACAACATCCGGCTACGCTCTAAGGCTTTACGCTTTAATTCTAAATCTGCCATTGCTTTACGGTAGTCAGCTATTGCGCCGCCTAAGTCTGGAGAGTCAATGCTGACTAGAGCTTGACCTGCTTTGACCGTGTCGCCAATCTGCGCATGTAGTTTGGTGGCGCGGCCTAAAATCGGTGAGCTGATGCGGCTCGTGAAATTCTCATCAAAGCTAATCTTACCGTTAAAAGGTTCCGCCGTTGGCGCTACCATTTCAGTCACAGTTTCAATTCTAAGGCTAGCCTCTTGAGGGGAGTCTTCTGGCAAAACGACTTCGTCCGCATTTTTATGGGCGACTCTTGGGCCGGCAACAGCGTTGAAGGCTGAGCAAACGAGCAAGCTTGCAATGAGTGTGGTGATAAGTGGGTGGAGACCTTGCTTCATTTCATTCCTTTGTTATTGTGCACTTGTTTCTTCTACGGTCATTGCGGCCTTCCAGGCGGCAAGTGATTTTGCAAAATCTGCTCGTACGGTCGCAGCATCGAGTTGAAGTGCCCTGAGCACGCGGCGTGAATCAAGTAAATCGGTAATGCCTGTTGCCCCATGGTTGTAGGCAAACTCAGCAGCTTCCGCAGCTTTTTTCGCTTCTGTAAGGATTTGCTCGTCAAAACGTTGTAGCTTCTCGGTTGCGGCTTGCAGGTCAGCGTTAGCACGATCGATCTCGGTTAAGGCTGCGGCGCGTGTTTGCTCTTTCGCTTCTTGGGCAGCATTGAGGTCTGCTTGCGCGCGCGCGATTTCGCCTTGGTATTCATAGTTAGTAAACAGCGGAATGTTAACAGCAGCGCCAATCGTGTTTTCGCCTGAGCCGGGCATCTGTCCCGGGAAGTGCTGGTATTGCAAGGCGATGTTCACATCTCGAGTTTTAAGTGCATTAGCAAGGTGGGTGTTTTCTTCGGCTTGCTTAGCACGGGCTTCTGCGGCAAGCACATCAGGGCGATGGTTGATGTTTTGTTGGGCTGTATTTTCAGCGAGCACTTTACTATCTGGCCAGTGGTCTTCCGCATGGATGCCGCTCGCATCAGCTTCTTTGCCGATCAGATAGGCAAGGTTACTCTTTGCTTTTTGTAAATTGGCCTGCGCTTGTCGTAAGTCATTCTTTGTTTTAAGAAGGTCGACACGAATTCTTGATGCGTCACTTGATGCAATATCGCCGGCTTTGAGTCTTAACTCGGCAGCTTGTAGGGTTTTTTCGTAGAGGCTGACATTCGAGACCTGGATGCTTTCAATCTCTTGCGCTAATAACAGGTCGTAATATGAGTTGTTAAGAATTAGTAGCCACTGTCTTTCGGTGTCTTTTACATCGAATTTCGAGGCCTTGATGGCATCTTCCGCAGAAGCGATACGCAGTTCTCGTTTGTCACCACGTTCAAATAACTGACTAATTTGAACAGTGCTATTGAGTGTTTGATCTTGCAGACTATTGCTGTGGCTGTCTGGATTTTTATTACCAGTACTTCTGTTCAGGTTAAAGCTTGAGACACCCACAGACAATGTGGGGTTTGGTTTTTGACCTGCACTTATGGCATTCGCTTCAGTTGCCTGAAGCATTCGCTGCGCTGCCAATAGCTCTCGGTTGTTAGTGTGAAAGAGTTGCTGCGCATCGCTTAGACTAAGATTGCCAAGGTGAACGCTATCTTCAGCGGCAAAAGCTATCTTTTCATGCAATAGGCATCCAATCAATAAGATGCCCATAACTTTTAATACACGCATGCTTTTTACCTTTTGATGAATCAGGTGATTTTTATTGTCTTCTAACCTAATACCTACTAACGCGGCATGGGTTTTAAGGTTGACCATTATAAGGGAGATTTTTTACTGAACTGCTACTATTTCTGATATTTTTTAGGCTTTCAGCAACACAATCACTGCGCCACTGCCACCGTCATTTGCTCTTGCTTGTGCGTAGGCGATGACCTCATCTTTTTGCATCAGCCAATGACGAATTTTGTTCTTCAAAACAGGTTCTTTATTGCGAGAGCCTAAGCCTTTCCCATGCACGATACGCACACAGCGAATCCCTCGTTTTTTACACCCCGCTAAGAATTCTGCAACCGTTGCACGTGCCTCATCACTTATCATGCCATGCAAGTCTAGGTTGGCTTGCACCACCCAGTGTCCCCGCCTTAGTTTACTCAGGACGGATGGGGATTGGCCTTCGCGTAAGTAGAGCAGTTCCTCGCCACTTTCTAATTCATAGGAAGGAAAGTAACCGTCACTTAAGGAGTCAACGAGGGCTTGTTGCTCATCGCGAATAAATTGCTGGGGGACAGGTTTTGGTTTTGGCGGCGCATGATGGATTCGGTCCGTGCTCAAAGGTCGCGCATCTTTCACCGCAGCTTTGAATAAGTCTGCGAGTCTTTGTTCTTGAGCTTTTTCGGCTTCTTGTTTGAGTGCGAGGGCTTTTGCTTCTTTAGCAGCTTCGGCCTGTGCGACTTTTTGGGCTTGCAACAGGCGTTTAGCTTCCTCGATATTTTTTATTCTTGAGTTGCTTGTCATGGCATTTTGCCTTAATCAAGCGATCCTAATTATTTGAGGCTAGTGAGGTATCGTTCAGCATCTAAGGCAGCCATACAGCCTGTGCCTGCGCTTGTGACTGCTTGACGGTAGATGTGGTCTTGCACGTCGCCTGCAGCAAACACACCAGGAATGCTGGTGGCTGTGAAATTGCCTTGACGACCTGTTTGGGTGACGATGTAACCACCTTCCATATCCAATTGGCCTTCAAAAATATCCGTATTTGGTTTGTGGCCGATGGCAATAAACACACCACGAAGTTCGATGTCTTTGGTTGCGCCAGTATCAACGTTTTTAACGCGCATACCAGTCACACCCATGTCGTCACCTAATACTTCATCAAGCGTCGAGTAAAGCTCAAGCACGATTTTTCCGTCTTTCACACGATCCATCAGCTTGTCGATCAAAATTGCTTCTGCTTTGAATTTGTCGCGGCGATGCACCAAAGTCACTTTACTTGCAATATTCGCTAGGTATAGCGCTTCTTCAACGGCGGTATTTCCGCCGCCGATGACAGCGACCTCTTGATTGCGATAGAAAAAGCCATCACAAGTTGCGCAAGCAGAAACGCCTTTGCCAGAAAATTGCTCTTCTGAAGGAATGCCTAAATACTTAGCTGAAGCGCCAGTTGCAATAATTAGCGCGTCGCAAGTGTATTCGCCCGAATCACCTACCAATCGAATTGGTTTTTCTTGGAGATGTGTGGTGTGAATATGATCAAAAATCATTTCAGTGTTGAAACGTTCAGCATGCTTTTGGAAGCGCGCCATCAGTTCAGGGCCCATTACACCATCGGCATCTGCAGGCCAGTTGTCAACTTCAGTGGTAGTCATTAATTGGCCACCTTGCGCTATACCTGTAATGAGGACTGGTTTTAAGTTGGCGCGAGCGGCATAGACGGCTGCTGAATAACCAGCGGGACCTGAGCCCAATATGAGAAGGTGGGCGTGTTTTGTGGCCATTATTTAAAACTCCTAATAGTCAAAGCAAAAATATTTAGGTGTTATTTTAACGCAATTGGTTTCTTAATTTTGGACGATATTGCGACAGGATGAAATTTCTTTGGAATATCCCGTTTTATGTGCTTAAAAATAGCTTGAGTCTTATGTTCGAGTGCCATGCTTTATTTGGATTGATACTGCTATAATTAAGCGAATATTTGCGATTGTTCGCGATGCGTTTTTTATCAATATTTCGAGTGAATCATTATTTTGTTTTTCAATAAAAAAACAGTGAATACCTCTAATGTCAGCAAGCAGCTTGATGCTGAGAGTGCAGGCTTGGCAAAGGAGGCTTGGTGGCTATTTTTTGCAGTCGTTGGTCTCTATCTTGTCTTGATTTTAGCGTCTTATTATCACGACGACCCATCATGGACACACAGTGCCAGTGAGAACGCGGTCGTTCATAACGCTGGCGGTGCTGTTGGCGCTTGGCTTTCGGATATGATGCTTTACATGTTTGGCTTTTCTGCTTGGTGGTTTGCTGTTTTTGCGTTTTATGCGATTTGGTTGGTTTACTTGCGTCTTGATGTGGTTGCGCAAGGTCGCAAACCGTTACTATTTTTGAATTTCTTTGGTTTTGGGCTGTTGCTCTTTTCATCATCCTGCTTGGAGTATGGCCATCTAGTTCATCTGCCAGCCACTTTGCCGCAAGATGCGGGCGGGGTCATTGGAAATATTTTCGACACGATGATTCGGGATTCACTGGGCTTTGTTGGTTCAACTTTAGTCTTATTGTTTGCGATGGCGGCAGGTTTTAGCTTATTTACTGGCTGGTCATGGATATTAATCGTCGAGAAATTTGGTGCTGGCCTTATTGGCTCTTACCAATTCATTCTAGCTAAGTATCGTGATAAAAAAGACCGGGAGGCAGGCAAGATCGCCGAGCAACAGCGTTCAGAGTTTGTTGAACAAGAGCGTAAACGCATCGAAGACCGTCCGCCAATTCAAATTGAAACGCCTGTGCTAGAGATTCCTAAGAGTGAGCGTGTACAAAGAGAAAGCCAAGTCTCGCTGTTTGAGGCTCATCCCGATTCACCTTTACCACCACTACATTTGCTGGATGAACCTAAGGGTGAGATTGAAGTGCAGTCGGCCGAAACCTTGGAATTCACTTCACGCCTTATTGAACGTAAGTTAATGGATTTTGGTATTGAAGTTAAAGTGCTTGCAGCCATGCCAGGCCCTGTTATTACCCGTTATGAGTTAGAGCCTGCTGCTGGCGTAAAGGGTAGTCAGGTCCTCAATTTATCCAAAGACTTAGCGCGTGCGCTTTCTGTGGTGAGTATTCGTGTCGTTGAAACCATTCCAGGCAAGAGTTGCATGGGCTTGGAGATTCCAAATCCTAAACGTCAAATCGTATATCTTTCAGAAATTATGGGTTCTCAAGCCTATGCAGATGTGAACTCTCCCTTGGCGATTGCCATGGGTAAAGACATTGCAGGCAAGGCTGTGGTGGCTGATTTGGCCAAGATGCCCCATGTATTGGTTGCGGGTACAACCGGCTCTGGTAAGTCAGTCGCGATTAATGCGATGATTTTGAGCTTGGTTTACAAAGCCGAAGCAAGCAAAGTGCGTATGATTTTGATTGATCCGAAAATGTTGGAGCTTTCTGTTTATGAAGGTATTCCGCATCTTTTAGCGCCGGTAATTACTGATATGCGCCAAGCGGCTAATGCCCTCAATTGGGGTGTGGCGGAGATGGAGCGTCGATACAAACTGATGTCTGCACTTGGTGTGCGTAACCTTGCAGGGTATAACGTCAAAGTGCGCGATGCGATTAAAGATGGTCATCCGATTACCCATCCATTCACGCTTACACCAGACAGCCCAGAGCCTTTGGAAGAGTTGCCACTTATCGTGATTGTGATTGATGAGTTAGCTGACTTGATGATGGTAGTCGGTAAGAAGGTTGAAGAGCCTATTGCTCGATTGGCACAGAAAGCCCGAGCTTGTGGAATCCACTTGGTGGTGGCAACACAGCGACCTTCAGTGGATGTAATTACCGGTTTGATTAAAGCAAATATTCCAACGCGTGTTGCATTCCAAGTATCCAGCAAGATTGACTCTCGCACCATTCTTGACCAAATGGGTGCTGAGGCTTTGTTAGGTCAAGGCGATATGCTGTATCAACCACCAGGTACAACCTACCCGCAACGTATTCATGGTGCCTTTGTGAGTGACGCGGAGGTGCATCGTGTGGTGCAACATCTAAAAGCCCAAGGCGAGCCTAATTACATCGAAGGTATCCTCACTGGTGGCACAGATGAGGGTGGCGAGTTAGGTGATATGGAAAGTACGGGTGGCGAGTCTGATCCGTTGTATGACGAGGCGGTTGCTATTGTGATGAAAACGCGAAGAGCTTCAATATCTTCTGTGCAAAGACAACTGCGTATTGGTTACAACCGCGCCGCTCGTTTGATTGAAGAGATGGAGCGTGCGGGGTTGGTTTCATCGATGCAAAGCAATGGCAATCGCGAAGTGCTGGCTCCTAATACTAACCAAGATTAATTTAATGAAAGCCACCATGTCTCGCTTGCTCTTAGTTTTACTCTGCCTATTTAGTCAAACTGCAAGTGCAACTGGCTTAGAAAGGATGAAAGAATACTTTCAAAACATCCAAACTGCTCGAGCAGATTTTCATCAGGTGGTAACAGACAAGCAAGGACACAAAACCCAAGATGTGACTGGCACGATGCAGTTGCAAAAGCCTAGTAAATTCCGCTGGGATTACCACAAGCCATTTGTGCAGCTAATTGTAGGCGATGGTGAAAAGGTTTGGTTGTACGATCCGGAGTTAAGCCAAGTAAATGTGCGTTCATTTACTAAGACCATAGGCTCAACTCCGGCCGCCTTATTAGCTGGCGGTAAGGAGATGGAGCGTTTTTTTGTGATTAGAGAGGCTAGTCGCAAAGGAGATCTTGAATGGGTATCAGCCACACCTAAAGCTAATGAAACAGGTTTTGAGCGAGTATTCTTGGGTTTTAAGGGCGATGCTTTGATGGAAATGGAATTGCACGATAGTTTTGGCAATAGAACTGCCATTGAGTTTTTAAATGTTCAACGCAATCCTAAAATCTCACAAGAGGTTTTTAAGTTCACGCCGCCTCCTGACGCTGATGTACTAAGCCAATAAATCAGGTTCTTGCACCATTGAATAGTCTCTTTACACCCAATCAGCCACAAGCCCCACTCGCGGAGAAGCTGCGTCCACAATCGCTAGATGAGGTCGTTGGGCAGTCGCATTTGCTAGGCCAAGGTAAGCCACTTAGGCTTGCTTTTCAATCCGGCAAGTTGCCTTCCATGATTTTGTGGGGGCCACCAGGAGTGGGTAAAACGACCTTGGCGCGTTTAATTGCCAATACAGCCGATGCTGAGTTTATTCCTATCTCAGCGGTACTTTCTGGCATTAAAGACATCCGCGAAGCGATTGAGCGTGCAGAGCACACGCTACAACAATCTGGCCGCAGAACCATCATGTTTGTGGATGAGGTGCATCGCTTTAACAAAGGCCAGCAAGATGCTTTTCTGCCGTTTGTTGAAAGTGGCTTAATCACCTTTATTGGTGCAACGACAGAAAACCCTTCGTTTGAGGTGAATAGCGCGCTATTAAGCCGTGCACAAGTATTTGTGCTTAATGCTTTGTCTGATGCCGAGCTTGGTGAATTACTCACAAGAGCTCAAGCCACGATGGCGATTGATATTAGCTTCACCGATGAAGCCAGAGAGCATGTTATTTCTTATGCCGATGGCGACGCTCGTCGATTGCTTAATTTTGTTGAAGGTCTTTTTAATGCGGCTTCTTCAGCAGACATCACTGAAATCGATATGGTATTTTTGCAGTCTACTATGGCCAGCAAAATGCGGAGGTTTGATAAAGGTGGTGAAGCATTTTACGACCAAATTTCCGCACTCCACAAATCAGTGCGTGGTTCCAATCCTGATGGCGCTTTATATTGGATGCAACGTATGTTGGATGGCGGTGCAGAACCACTTTATGTGGGTCGTCGCCTTGTGCGCATGGCGATTGAAGATATTGGACTCGCTGATCCGCGTGCTTTAGAGATTTGCCTCAATGCCTGCCAAACTTATGAGCGTTTAGGATCGCCGGAAGGTGAGTTGGCTTTTGCCAATGCCGTGGTTTACTTGGCGATTGCAGCCAAGAGTAATGCGGTTTATTCAGCGTATAACCAAGTCAAAGCCTTTGTCGCACAAGACCAATCTCGGCCTGTTCCGCTGCATTTACGTAATGCGCCAACTAAACTCATGAAGAACTTAGACTACGGTAAAAACTATCGTTATGCCCATAATGAAGAGGGTGCTTATGCCGCAGGCGAACAGTATTTGCCAGACGGTTTGGAAGAAGTGAAATTTTACGAGCCGACAAATCGCGGGCTTGAAGGTAAAATAAGCGAAAAATTAGCGCATTTGGCTGAGCTAGATTTACAAGCTAAAGCCAAAAAGTAAATTAATTAGGAAAACGCATGTTAGATATTCAGCAATTAAGAAATGATTTAGATACGGTCGTGGCGAAGCTTAAAAGCCGTAAGTTTGAGTTTGATGTGGCAGGCTTTACAGCCCTAGAAGCCGAGCGTAAAGAAGTCCAAACGCGTACGCAAGACTTACAAGCCAAACGCAATGCAAGCTCTAAGCAAATCGGTATGGCGAAGTCTAAAGGCGAAGATGTCAGCGTCATCATGGCAGAAGTGGCGGGCTTGGGGGAGCAACTAAAAGCCGATGAAGAGCACTTAGCCGCTATTCAAGCGCAGATGCAAGACTTATTGCTCAATGTGCCTAACTTACCTCAAGATACAGTGCCAGTTGGTAAGGCTGAAGAAGATAACGTAGAAGTGCGCAAAGTAGGTACGCCGCGGGTATTTGATTTTGAGATCAAAGACCACACTGATGTTGGCACGCCACATGGTTT
>RFOR01000001.1 GCA_009926525.1 Methylophilaceae bacterium | reverse complement strand
AGCTAAGGTAATGACGATTATGCCGCTTGTGTTTAGCATATTCTTCTTCTTCTTCCCTGCAGGCTTGGTACTTTATTGGTTGGTAAATAACGTGTTGTCGATTGCCCAACAAGCACGCATTAATCATTTGATTCATGCAGCTGCGCTTGCGAAGAAAAAAGGGAATGCAGCCCGTTAAAGTTTCGACCGACACCATAGCCGCGATTGCGACCGCATCCGGCTCTGGTGGTATCGGTGTTGTTCGTATCTCAGGCCCTGCCGTCACAAAGATTGCAGGCGCCATCTTTGGTCACTGCCCCAAACCCCGTTATGCTGCTTATTTGCCCTTTTTAGACCATCATGGTCAGATGATTGATCAAGGCATAGCAATTTATTATGCGGCGCCAAACTCCTATACGGGTGAAGAGGTGCTTGAACTTCAGGCGCATGGCGGCCCAGCACTTTTACAAGTCTTGTTAACACGCTGTCTTTCGCTTGGTGCCCGCCAAGCGGAGCCTGGCGAGTTTACTCGCCGTGCCTATCTGAATGAAAAAATGGATTTGGCACAAGCGGAAGCGGTTGCCGACGTGATTAACGCGGCGACTTCAGAAGCGGCCAGAAGTGCGATGCGCTCGCTATCTGGAGAGTTCTCAAATCGAATTAATATCCTTCTTCAACGTTTGGTTGAATTAAGAATGTTTGTTGAGGCATGCTTGGACTTCCCTGAGGAGGAGATTGATTTTATTTCTCAAGGAAATGTGAAGAAAAAAATTGAAGATGTTCAAACGGACCTTCAAAAAATCTACATTGAAGCCAAGCAAGGTAATTTATTGCGTGAGGGTTTAACGGTTGTTTTAGTTGGCCAGCCAAACGTTGGTAAATCTAGTTTAATTAATCAATTGGCTGCGGATGATATTGCCATAGTGACTTCAATTGCTGGAACAACCCGAGACACGATTAAAAGTGCAATTCAAATCAATGGGATACCGCTTCATGTTGTTGATACCGCAGGACTGCGCGAGACGGAAGATGAAATTGAGCTGTTTGGTATTGCCCGAACTTGGCGAGCGCTAGAAAGCGCCAATATCGCATTATTATTAGTGGACGCAGCCCAAGGCATTACCGATGTGGAAAAATCGATTTTAGAGCGATTGCCGAATGATTTGCCTAAAATTTGGGTGCACAATAAGATTGATTTAGCTAAAAAATCACCATTTGCTGAAGAATTGAATGGGGAGCATCATATTCATCTCTCCGCTAAAACGGGGGATGGTATGAATCTGCTGAGAGAGAATTTACTTAAGATTGTCGGATGGCAGTCCACAAGTGAGGGAGTTTTTATGGCCAGAACTCGTCATTTGGATGCCATTAAGCAGGTTGATCAATTTCTTCAATCTGCACTTGTTGCGATTGAGCAATCTGAAATTGTCGCTGAAAACTTAAGGATGGCGCAAGAAGCTTTAAGTGCTGTCACGGGTGAATTTACGCCGGATGATTTGCTTGGCGAGATTTTTAGTAAGTTCTGTATTGGGAAGTAATTCTACTTCTTACCAAATAGTTTTAAAGCCCATCTGAATGGCAGGCCAAATATAGCAAACACTCGATATGTTTCACGTGAAACACTTTCGCGATTCTTCGGCTCTACCGCTTGATTGGCATCATGCTTTACGCCGGTAAACATGGCGATAATTAAGTTGTCCTTGTGAACAATGCTCTCTGTAATTACGCCTAACACGTGAAGGCATACCAGGCCCAGCCATGTCCATGCGCTATAAAAGTGTATGGCGTGAAGTAAATCAGGTGCATTGAAAAGCCAGCCATCATTAAAAACAAAGAAGCCGCTAATGACGGTGGTGAGGCCAAGCGCTAGTAATAGATAAATGACAAGTGAGCCAGCCGGGTTGTGCCCAACAAACGGTTTTGCTCTGCCTTGCAGGGTATTCCAGGCATACCTAACAGCACCTTCAGGGTTCGGCGGGAAGCTTTTGAATTTCGCATACCCCGTACACAAAAACCCCCAAAAAATACGACTGACGATCAGGCCGCCAGCGACGTAACCTGCGTTGGTGTGGGTAATGCGGTCCCACTCCGACTCGTGCGTATAAAATGCGATACCAAAGGCAATCACTAAGGACCAGTGAAAAATCCTAACGAATGGATCCCAAACGTACCGCATTTAAACGCGCTTAATTACTTAGTGACTGTAATAAGGTAAGCGATGTAATTGCCTTTTTCTTGTGCAGTACAGTCGCGACCAATGATGTCATTGCAGTGCTTGGTGAAGTTTTTTTCAACAGTTTCAACTGATGTGAAGCGCTTCTCGTTGACCGCTGGTGCAAGTGGACGAATTGGTTTGTTTGTAACAATGTGCTTGCCTTCGTTGGCTGGATTTGTCGTATGACATGATGCACAAGCCACTTGCTGGCCTTTAATCGTTAATTCGCGATTGAAGAATTTCTTACCATCTTCAGCGGATAGGCCTGTTGAAGCTGGGTTAATGTTCTTTGCGATCACTGCATACTTGTCAGCAAGTTTTTGTGCAGTTTCAACATCTGCTTGGGCGCTGAAAGCGGTAACGCTAAGAAGCGCTGCTAAGATATAAGATAGTTTTTTCATTATTGTCCCCTTTATTAATGACTTTAAATATGTTGTTCAGTACATTGAAGTAATGCTTAAGCAAAATACTTAACTACTACTTACATTATATTGATAATAAGACATTTATGTTAAGGAAATATTTCTGTTTAATGTTATTTCAAATTAGTCGCATGTTTCACGTGAAACATGGTTGGTTTGGCATGACGTGGTCTTGAGATTAAAGTAAAATGTAGATCTTTCGTAATTAAGCCTTATTTACATGCAATTCACAGAAAAATTTGATGTTATCGTGATTGGCGGCGGACATGCTGGGACAGAGGCTGCCTTGGCATCTGCTCGCATGGGACAGAAAACCCTGCTCTTAACACATAACATCGAAACACTTGGCCAGATGTCTTGTAATCCCTCCATTGGTGGAATAGGCAAGGGGCATTTAGTTAAAGAGATTGACGCGCTGGGCGGCGCTATGGCGGCGGCTACCGATGAGGGCGGCATCCAGTTTCGCATATTGAACTCTAGCAAGGGCCCAGCTGTTCGGGCGACGAGAGCGCAAGCAGATCGTATTCTGTACAAAGCGGCGATTCGACACCGTTTAGAAAATCAAGAAAACTTATGGCTCTTTCAGCAGGCGGTTGACGACATCATTCTTGATGGTGACAAGGTGACGGGTGTGGTCACGCAAATTGGACTCCGATTCGAAGCTAAGGCAGTTGTACTAACCGCGGGAACATTCCTGGCGGGCTTAATTCATGTGGGTTTAAGTCATTATCAGGCTGGTCGCGCAGGAGATCCGCCAGCGATTTCACTCGCCTCAAGACTGAGAGAGATTGGCCTGCCTGTCGGCCGCCTAAAAACAGGGACACCGCCTCGCATCGATGGTCGTACCATTGATTATTCGGTGATGCAAGAACAGCCGGGCGATAACCCCGTCCCGGTATTTTCATTTCTGGGCAACGTCAGCCAGCATCCTAGACAGGTCCCTTGCTGGATTACGCATACCAATGAACGCACACACGATATCATTAGAAGTGGCTTAGACAGATCCCCAATGTATACCGGCGTGATCGAAGGAATTGGTCCACGCTACTGCCCTTCCGTGGAAGACAAAATTCATCGATTTGCAGATAAAGAATCCCATCAAATTTTCCTTGAGCCTGAGGGTTTGGAAACCAACGAAATCTATCCGAACGGCATATCAACTAGTCTCCCTTTCGATATTCAATATCAACTAGTTCGCTCGATTCGTGGCCTCGAGAACGCGCACATTCTTCGTCCAGGTTACGCGATTGAGTACGATTATTATGACCCGCGTGGCCTGAAGGACTCGCTAGAAACTAAAGCGGTGAGGGGCTTATTTTTTGCAGGTCAAATCAACGGAACGACGGGTTATGAAGAAGCTGGCGCACAAGGATTGTTAGCGGGCGCTAACGCAGCCCTCTATGCGCAAGAAAAAGACAGCTGGTGCCCAAGTCGCAATCAAGCCTATTTAGGGGTCTTGGTGGATGATTTGATCACCCGAGGCGTGACCGAGCCCTACCGCATGTTTACAAGTCGTGCAGAGTATCGACTACTGCTGCGTGAAGATAACGCCGACATTCGATTGACAGAGGCTGGCCGTAAAATTGGTTTGGTGGACGATGCGCGCTGGGAAGCGTTCTCTCGGAAACAAGAGGCCGTCTTGCAAGAGCAAGAGCGATTAAAATCTACTTGGGTGCGTCCAGCGACGCTACCAAAGGAGGATGCTATTCGCGTGCTCGGTAAACCAATTGAACATGAATACTCATTGTTTGAATTACTGCGCCGCCCAGAATTAAGCTACGAAGCACTCCTGAGTTTGCCAACAAGCGAAGCGGCCGTTAAGTACGAAGATATTGCTCAAGAAGTCCGCCAGCAAGTTGATATCGCAGCAAAGTATCAGGGTTATATCGATAGGCAGCAAGATGAGATTGAGCGTTCGGCGGGCAGTGAACACACGCAGCTGCCAGAGGATATGGACTATGCTGATGTTCATGGCTTGTCAATTGAAGTTCAGCAAAAGCTTGCACATCATAAACCGCAAACGATTGGTCAGGCGAGTCGTGTGTCGGGCGTGACCCCGGTGGCGGTCTCGTTGTTGCTGGTCTATCTCAAAAGAAAAAATCGAGCAAAAAAATTACATGTAGACGGTGAAAAAGTCGCGTGAGTCAGCAGGTGATACTCGAAAAAGGCATTAAAGATGCCGGGCTAGATATTTCAGCGCCAACACAAGCAAAGCTGCTCGACTATTTAGCGCTCATGCAAAAGTGGAATAAGGTGCACAACCTCACCGCAGTGCGTGAAGCGGATGAGATGGTGACTTTACATCTTTTAGATAGTTTGGTCGTATCGCCTTATATTGATGCTGCTAATTTGCTTGATGTAGGAAGTGGTGCTGGGCTGCCAGGCATTCCCTTGGCAATATGTTTGCCAGATTTAAAAGTCACAGTGATTGATTCGAATAATAAAAAAGTAAGTTTTATGCGCCATGCCAAGGCTGAACTAGGAATAGCTAACTTGGAGGTGTTGGGCGGCCGGGTTGAAGATATCTCGCCCACAAGACGCTTTGAAATTATTATTTCTCGGGCCTTTTCGGACTTGAGTTTATTTATTTCATTAACGCATCATCTCTTAAACGAACAGGGTAAATGGCTGGCGATGAAGGGTGTATATCCTGAAACGGAGCTCGCTGATCTTGCAGCGAAAACAGGGGTCACTGCCTCAAAGGTGGAAGTACTAAATGTGCCAGGGCTCGACGCACAAAGACATTTAGCTTTTTTGCCATATCACTCTAATAGTAATCTTTTAAAGTAAAGTAGGTAGCACGATGAAGATATTAGCGATTACAAATCAAAAGGGTGGCGTTGGAAAAACCACGACCTGCGTCAACTTGGCAGCAAGTCTGGCGAGTTTTGGTAGTCGGGTGCTGCTCGTTGATTTAGATCCGCAAGGTAACGCAACGACGGGAAGCGGCATTGATAAGGCGCAGGTGAAACACACCATCTATCATGTGCTGATCGGGGATAAGACGGTCGCTGAAGTGACACGGAAAACGGAAAAAGGTAATTTTGATCTGTTGCCTGCTAACAGGGATTTAGCGGGTGCGGAAGTTGAGTTGGTGAATGAAATTGGGCGTGAGACCAAGCTAAAGGTAGCCTTGGCGGCCATTAAGGATCAGTACGATTATGTTTTATTGGACTGCCCCCCTGCGCTGAACTTGGTCACAGTCAATGCATTAACGGCGGCACACGCGGTCATGATTCCGATGCAGTGTGAGTATTATGCGTTAGAAGGACTCACTGATTTAGTCAACACCATCAAGAAAGTGCGTACTCACCTTAACCCTGTGCTAGAGATAGAGGGCCTATTACGTACAATGTTTGATAACCGTAATATGTTGGCACAGCAAGTTTCAGCGCAATTGGTGAGTCATTTTGGCGATAAAGTTTACAACACGCTCATTCCCAGAAATGTTCGTTTGGCAGAAGCCCCAAGTTATGGGATGCCAGCATTGATTTATGATCAATCATCCAAAGGCGCCCAAGCATATTTGCAGCTTGCGGAAGAAATTCTTGCTAGAGCGAAAGCAAAAAAATAATAAACAGTCGGTATTTAAGAATGGACAGAAAATGGTGAAACTTAAGGGTTTGGGACGCGGCTTAGATGCGTTGTTGGCGAATGATATAGAGACTAGTGCTCAGTCTGATAGCCTGGCAACTTTATCAGTAGATAAGCTTCAGCCAGGTAAGTATCAACCTAGAACACACATGGATCAGGCCTCCCTGGAAAGTCTTGCGGATTCTATTCGTGCGCAGGGCATCATGCAGCCCATCGTTGTGCGCCTTGTGAATGACGGTAAGTACGAGATCATTGCCGGCGAGAGAAGGTGGCGAGCTTCCCAGATTGCTGGTTTGAATGAGGTGCCGGTCATCATTAAAGAGATCGCCGATGACGTCGCACTTGCGATGGCGTTGATTGAAAATATTCAGCGCGAAAATCTTAATCCGATTGAGGAAGCTAATGGGATTCAGCGCTTGATTAATGAGTTTGAGATGACTCACGAAACTGCAGCGCAAGCGGTTGGCCGATCACGTAGTGCGGTGACCAATTTGTTACGACTACAAAATCTTCACGCCGTTGTTCAGGAAATGTTAGCGCAGTCAAAACTTGATATGGGACATGCCCGCGCGCTCCTTACCTTGGAGGGTGCTAAACAAATTACTGCTGCCGAAGAGATTGTACAAAACCAGTTATCTGTTCGTTCGGCGGAACAGTTAGTTAAGAAATTATCAAGTGTTGAGCGGTCATCTGTTAAGACAACAACCATGGATCGTGATGTACTTCGTTTACAAGAGGCGTTGGCACAGAGTCTTGGGGCTGTCGTAACAATTGATGGCGCTAAAAACGGATCTGGAACCCTAAAGATTCGATATGCTAGCCTTGAACAGTTGGATGAAATTATTTCGAAATTTAATTAAAAGTCATCGGCCATGCTTGACTTGAAATGAATAAAACAAGACAATCCCCGACTTCGAACTAAACGTTCATGAGCTGTTTTAATCATAAAACTATAAATGGAAACTATTAAAACAGCGCAAGTGTACAAACAAATGCTGAAGTGGCAGTTGATCGCGACCATTTCAGTGGCAGTCATAGTGACTGTTGTGGCTCAAAGATTAGGACTGGCTTCCCCTGAACACGCGGGTATTAGTGCTTTGGCGGGTGGGATGTCAGCTGTGTTGGGCGGAATAGCGGGTGCATTAATTGCAAGAAGCGGTGATAAGAAAAATGATGCTGGCGCAATTCTCATCACAATGCTTAAAGCTGAAGCGGTGAAAATTTTTGTAATCGCATTACTCCTTTTTTTGACCTTCAAGCTGTATAACGAACATTTGGTCCCAATTGCTTTGATTTTGGGCCTAGCGGCATCAGCCATCTTGTCTGGTGCGGCTTTTATTGGTTTAGATAAAAAATAAAGATAGACGCAAGTTTTTAAGGGTTTGATTTATGGCAACTGAACACGCATTAACACCATCAGGCTACATTGAGCACCACCTCTCATTTAATAGCCTATCGATAGGCGATGGCTCATTCTGGACAATACATGTAGACACGCTCGTGATGTCGGTGGCACTAGGCATGATTGCGATGGGTTTGATTTGGTTAGTATCGCGTGGTGCAACGGCTGGCGTGCCTACTAAGCGTCAAGCATTTATGGAGTTGGTATTTGACTTCGTGGATGATCAAGTTAAAAACATCTACCACGGCAATCGTCATACATTCATTGCCCCAGCAGCACTGACAGTATTTATTTGGGTGTTCATGATGAACGCGATGGACTTTTTGCCAATCGATATCGTTGCAAAATACATCGTTGAACCCATTGGCGGTGAACACACTTTTTGGCGCTCAGTCCCAACCTCTGATATCAACACAACTTTTGCGCTAGCGCTAACAGTTTGGTTTTTAATGATCTTCTTTGCAATTAAATCCAAGGGCCTTGGTGGCTGGATTCACGAACTATTTTGTTCACCATTTGGCACGAATCCACTGATTTGGCCTGCAAACTTCTTGTTCAACTTAATCGAATACGTCTCAAAACCACTCTCACACTCATTGCGACTATTCGGCAATATGTATGCGGGTGAGGTTATCTTCTTGTTGTTAGGTTTATGGGCTGCGACGGGTGTTACGGGCACAATCGCTGGCGCGATTCTCGGCGCAGGATGGTCAATTTTCCATATCTTGATCGTAGCGTTGCAGGCATTCATTTTTATGATGCTGACTGTGGTCTACTTGGCGATGGCGCAAGAGAGTCATTAATCTTTTTTGTTTTTTTAGTAGTTTAGTAATTTAGTTTGTAATAGTAGTACCTAGTAATATCCCTCAATTTGAAAGGAAACGTAATGGAAGCAGTTCAATATTTAGCAACAATTCAAGCATACACTGGCATTGGCATTGGCCTAATCATCGGTTTGGGCGCGGCTGGCGCTTGTATCGGTATTGGTATCATGTGTGCTAGCTTCTTGGAAGGCGCAGCTCGCCAACCAGAAATGATTCCAGCATTGCAAGGTAAAGTATTCTTGTTATTGGGTCTTATCGATGCATCATTCATTATTGGTGTTGGTCTAGCAATGATGTTCGCATTCGCTAACCCACTATTAAGCGTTGTTCCTCACTAAGCTAACAAATTTAATAAATTAGCTTAACTGGAGTCTGGGAGCAAAAATGGATATTAACTTTACACTGGTAGCACAAGCGATTGCATTCTTTGTGCTCATCGTGTTCACCATGAAATTCGTGTGGCCACCTTTGCTAAATGCAATCGAAACACGTCAGAAAGAAATTGCTGATGGTTTGGCTGCTGGTGAAAAAGGCCGCGCTGAATTAGAGCAGTCTTCTAAGCGTGCTTCTGAAGCACTTACTGAAGCTAAAGTAAAAGCATCAGAGATTTTAGCGCTTGCTGAAAAGCGTGCGACACAGATCGTTGAAGATGCTAAAGGTACAGCTAAAGTTGAAGGCGATCGCATTATCACTGGTGCAAAAGCTGAAATCGAGCAAGAGATTAACCGCGCTAAAGAAGGTCTACGTCAACAAGTGTCGACGTTAGCCATCGCTGGTGCTGAAAAAATCTTGCGTAAAGAAATTGACGCTAAAGCGCACGCAGAGATATTAACTGCAATCGCTAAAGAGCTTTAGGAGGCCTTGGTAAATCATGGCTGAAGCGATAACGATAGCGAGACCTTATGCCACAGCGGTTTTCCGTTTGGCTAAGGAAAAAAAAGCACTAGCTAAATGGTCTGAAGAATTGGCTTTCATTGGTGCAGTTTCTGATAACGCACAAGTAAAAGCTTTAATCGATGACCCAAAATTACCTTCAAGCGAACTAGAGCGTGCGCTACTGGCCATTTTTGATGGCAAGCTAAGCGATACAGCAATAAACTTGGTGAAGTTACTAGTTGAGAACGATCGACTCGTCATTGTTGCCGACATTGTTGCTGCTTTCGAGGAGTTAAAAGCGCTCGATGAAGGTACGCTAGAGGCTGAATTAACAGTGGCTTCAAAACCAACCGACGCGCAAGTCAAAGCAATTGTGAAGCAATTGGAAGCGAAGTTTGGTAAAAAAATTGACGCTCAAGTGAACTTGGATCCTGAATTAATCGGTGGGATCAAAATCGTTGTTGGCGATACGGTGATCGATGCATCAGTACGCGGCCAATTGCAGTCACTTGCATACACGCTTAAAGGTTAGACACTTAAAAGTTTAGACCATCATAGGTCAGGAGACATAAAAATGCAGTTATCAACATCAGAAATCAGTGAACTGATTAAAAGTCGTCTAGAGAACTTCTCTACGACTGCTGAAGCGCGTACCCAGGGTACCGTTGTTTCAGTAACGGACGGTATTGTTCGTGTTCACGGCCTATCAAATGTAATGGCCGGTGAGATGATCGAGTTCCCAGGCAACACATTCGGTTTGGCGTTAAACCTTGAACGTGACTCAGTGGGTGCCGTTGTTCTTGGTGATTACGAACACATTACAGAAGGCGACGTATGTAAATGTACAGGTCGTATTTTGGAAGTGCCAGTAGGTCCAGAGCTTATCGGTCGTGTGGTTGATGCGCTAGGTCGTCCAATCGACGGCAAGGGTCCAATCAACGCAAAAATGACGGACAAGATTGAAAAAGTTGCGCCAGGCGTTATTGCACGTAAATCAGTTTCACAACCAGTTCAAACGGGTATTAAAGCGATTGATTCAATGGTACCAGTTGGCCGTGGCCAACGTGAATTGATTATTGGTGACCGTCAAACTGGTAAGACCGCAGTTGCAATTGATGCGATCATCAATCAAAAAGGTCAAAACATGACCTGTATCTACGTAGCGGTTGGCCAAAAGGCTTCAACCATCGCTAACGTGGTACGTAAACTTGAACAATACGGTGCGATGGAGTACACGATTATTGTTGCGGCTTCAGCATCTGACTCAGCCGCGTTGCAATTTATTGCTCCGTACTCAGGTTGTACGATGGGTGAATACTTCCGTGACCGTGGTCAAGACGCATTGATCATCTACGATGATTTGACAAAACAAGCGATTGCTTACCGTCAAATCTCTCTATTACTACGTCGTCCACCAGGTCGTGAAGCTTACCCAGGTGACGTGTTCTATCTTCACTCACGTTTGTTAGAGCGTGCAGCGCGTGTAAACGAAGAGTACGTAGAAAAATTCACTAATGGCGAAGTTAAAGGTAAAACAGGTTCATTGACTGCATTGCCAATCATTGAAACACAAGCTGGTGACGTTTCTGCATTCGTTCCGACTAACGTGATTTCAATTACTGATGGTCAGATCTTCTTGGAAACAGACTTATTCAACGCTGGTATCCGTCCTGCGATTAACGCTGGTATTTCAGTGTCTCGCGTTGGCGGTGCTGCGCAAACTAAGGTTGTTAAGAAGCTTGGCGGCGGTGTTCGTTTGGCACTTGCGCAATACCGTGAATTGGCGGCGTTTGCTCAGTTCGCTTCAGATTTGGACGAAGCAACACGTAAGCAACTTGAACGCGGTCGTTTGGTAACCGAGCTGATGAAGCAAGCACAATACTTGCCACTTTCTGTGTCAGAAATGGCAATCAGTTTGCAAGCAGCTAACAAGGGTTACTTGGATGACGTGCCAGTGACTAAAGTATTGGCATTTGAATCTGCATTACATGCATTCATTAAAGCTAAATACAAGGGCTTGGTAGAGCGCATTGAATCAACTTTAGATCTATCAAAAGAAGATGACAAAGAATTGACATCCGCTATTGAAGATTTTAAAGCAAATAGCGCTTATTAATTCGTACTCAAGCTGGAGCTAAATAATGGCTGGTAGTAAGGAAATTAGAACCAAGATCAAAAGTGTAGAAAATACACGTAAGATCACGAAAGCCATGGAAATGGTGGCGGCATCGAAAATGCGTAAAGCGCAGGAACGTATGCGCGCTGCCCGTCCATACGCAGAAAAGATTCGCAATGTTGCGGCGCACATGTCTCATGCTGAGCCTGAGTACAAGCACCCATTCTTAGTTAAACGTGCAGGCGTCAAAAACGTCGGCTTGATCGTTGTAACTTCGGACAAAGGTTTGTGTGGTGGCTTGAACACTAACGTGTTGCGCGTTGCAGTGAATCAAATGCAAGCTTGGGAAGCTGAAAATCTTTCTGTACAAGTGTGTGCAATCGGTAACAAGGGCTTAGGTCTGATGAACCGTATCAGTGCAAATGTGAAATCGCAGATGACTGGTTTGGGCGATGCACCACAGATGGAAAAACTTATCGGCCCAATTAAAGTGATGTTGGATGCTTACGTTGCAGGCGAAATTGATCAGTTGTATGTTGTTTACAACAAATTCATTAACGCAATGAAACAAGAAACCAAATTAGAGCTACTCCTCCCACTTTCAGGTGAAAGTCTTGGAGCACCTAAGGGTCACTGGGATTACATCTACGAGCCTGATGCACAAGTAGTGATTGATGATTTAATGGTTCGTTATGTTGAATCTGTTATTTATCAAGCAGTCGCAGAAAACATGGCATCTGAGCAAAGTGCTCGTATGGTCGCGATGAAAGCAGCGTCTGATAATGCGAAGACAGTGATAGGCGAACTGAAACTGGTTTATAACAAAGCGCGTCAAGCAGCGATCACGAAAGAAATTTCTGAAATCGTTGGTGGTGCGGCAGCGGTATCGGGTTAATTACGACATCAATATCGAATACAAATATCGAATTAAGCATAGATGGGGATCATTAAGATGAGTCAAGGTAAAGTTGTACAGTGTATCGGCGCTGTTGTTGACGTGGAATTTCCGCGTGACCAAATGCCTAAGGTTTATGAAGCCTTGGTATTAGACGAAGCAGGTTCTACAGCAGAAGCTGGTCTGACATTCGAAGTTCAGCAGCAATTAGGTGACGGCATTGTTCGTACCATTGCGATGGGCTCAAGTGACGGATTACGTCGCGGCATGGCAGTAAAGGCTACCGGCGCTGGTATCTCTGTGCCAGTGGGTACAGCGACACTCGGTCGTGTGATGGACGTGCTAGGCCGTCCAATTGACGAAGCGGGTCCAATCGCAACAGACGAACGTCGCGAGATTCACCAACACGCACCTACTTTTGAAGAATTATCTCCATCAGTAGACTTGCTAGAAACTGGCATCAAGGTGATTGACTTGGTATGTCCGTTTGCTAAGGGCGGTAAAGTTGGTTTGTTCGGCGGTGCTGGTGTGGGTAAAACAGTTAACATGCTTGAGCTTATTAACAACATCGCTAAAGAGCACTCAGGTTTATCAGTGTTCGCAGGTGTGGGTGAGCGTACGCGTGAGGGTAACGACTTCTACCACGAGATGGCTGAAGCTGGCGTTATTAAACTAGACAACATGGCTGAATCAAAAGTAGCTATGGTGTTCGGTCAAATGAACGAACCACCAGGTAACCGTTTACGCGTTGCATTGTCAGGTTTGACAATGGCTGAAAAATTCCGTGACGAAGGCCGTGACATCCTGTTCTTCGTGGATAACATTTACCGTTACACATTGGCTGGTACAGAAGTATCAGCGTTGCTAGGTCGTATGCCATCAGCGGTGGGTTACCAACCTACATTAGCAGAAGAAATGGGTCGCTTACAAGAACGTATTACATCAACTAAAGTTGGTTCTATTACTTCTATTCAAGCGGTTTATGTTCCTGCGGATGACTTGACCGATCCATCACCAGCAACAACATTCCAACATTTGGACTCAACAGTTGTGTTGTCACGTGACATCGCTTCATTGGGTATTTACCCAGCGGTTGACCCACTTGACTCAACATCACGCCAATTGGATCCACTCGTGGTTGGCGAAGAGCACTATGCAGTTGCTCGTAGCGTTCAACAAACACTACAGCGTTACAAAGAGTTGCGCGACATTATTGCGATTCTTGGTATGGACGAGTTGGCGCCAGAAGATAAATTGGCTGTTGCCCGTGCACGTAAGATTCAACGTTTCTTGTCACAACCTTTCCACGTTGCTGAAGTGTTTACAGGCGCGCCTGGTAAGTACGTACCATTGAAAGAAACCATCAAAGGCTTCAAGGGTATTGTGAACGGTGATTACGACCACCTGCCAGAACAAGCGTTCTACATGGTTGGTGCAATTGAAGAAGCTGTAGAAAAAGCTAAAACTCTGTAATTTGCTATAAAAAACTAGCTAAACAGACAGAAAGCAAATAGGTAAAATATGGCATCAACAATACAAATTGAAGTAGTGAGTGCTGAAGAATCTATCTTTTCAGGTGAGGCAGAGTTCGTTGTCGCACCTGCATTGATGGGTGAGGTTGGTATTTATCCACGTCACACGCCTATGCTTACAAGTATTAAGCCGGGTGCGTTACGTATTAAATTAGCAGCAGGCGATGAACAATTAATCTTTGTTTCTGGCGGCATTCTTGAGGTTCAACCAGGTATGGTGACTGTTCTTGCTGATACAGCAATTCGTGGTCATGACTTAGACGAAGCTAAAGCGTTAGAAGTTAAACGTCTAGCAGAAGAAACCTTGAAGAGTAATGCGAGCGAAGTTAATTACGCTTTGGCACAGAGCGAGTTGGTTGAGGCGTTGGCTCAACTACAAGCAATTGCGAAGTTACGTAAAACTACCCACTAAGCAGCATTGTTCCAAAAGCATAAAAGAAAGGCAGCTGAGGCTGCCTTTTTTGTTATGTGATGCTGATTCCATTACAATGAAACACATATAGCAAAACCATAAGTCATGATTCAATTATGAGTACAAAAAAACTAAACATTGTGATTCTAGCCGCGGGCAAGGGCACGCGTATGCAGTCCTTTATGCCTAAAGTTTTGCACCGTCTAGCGGGTAAGACATTATTGCAACATGTAATTGAAACAGCCAAACAGCTAAGCCCTAATAAGGTGGTGGTGGTTTATGGTTATGGTGGTGATGCTGTCCCTAAAGCGTTTAAGCACGAGACAGTCACATGGGTTGAGCAAAAGGAACAGTTAGGCACAGGTCATGCAGTATTACAGGCTGTTCCACATTTAGATGATGAAGGAACCACCCTCATCCTACTTGGAGATGTTCCACTTCTCAATCAGCGGAGTTGCTTATCCCTTCTTGAAAAAACCGAAGGCCTTGGATTGTTAACTGTTAAAAAAGAGAACCCAACTGGCTATGGCCGCATTGTCCGAAACGATCAGCAACAGATACTCGCGATCGTTGAACATAAGGATGCGACAGAGTCACAAAGAGCGATCGCTGAGGTGAACACGGGCATCATGGCTGTGAGTAACAGTAAATTGAAGACTTGGTTATCAAAACTCAGCAATAACAATGCGCAAGGCGAGTATTACCTGACTGACATCGTCGCAATGGCCGTCAATGATGGCTTGAAGGTGGAAGCGGAGATCACACATGACGAGGCCTCAGTTGAGGGCGTTAACTCAAAGACCGATTTGGCCAATTTAGAGCGCGTGTACCAAACACGAAACGCATCAGTGCTTATGCAAGCAGGTGCAACGCTAGCTGATCCTTTGCGAATCGATGTTCGTGGTCATTTAACCGTTGGTAAGGATGTAGAAATTGACGTTGGCTGTGTCTTTGAGGGACAGGTTACCTTGGCGGACGGAGTAAAAGTTGGACCGTACTGCGTGATCAAGGACAGCACTATTGGGGAGACGAGCATGATCGAAGCCTTTACCCATATTGATCAAGCTCATGTTGAATCTAATTGCAGAGTGGGGCCTTATGCCCGCCTTCGCCCTGGAGCTGAGATTTCCGATGCGGCGCACGTAGGCAACTTTGTTGAGATCAAAAATAGTCAGGTCGGCGAGAACTCCAAGGTTAATCACCTGAGCTATGTAGGCGATGCGACCATCGGTAAGAACGTGAACATCGGCGCTGGAACGATCACCTGCAACTACGACGGCGTTAATAAATACAGAACCATCATAGAGGATGATGTATTTATTGGTTCAGATACCCAGCTCGTCGCGCCTGTCGTCATTGGTGAAGGTGCTACAATTGCAGCTGGCTCTACCAGTACGAAGAACGCACCCGCGGGTCAGCTCACCTTCTGCAGAGCAAAAGATCAGAAGAGTATTGCCAACTGGAAACGTCCGATTAAAAAATAATGAGAGTTATTCAGAAAGAAAAATATGTGTGGCATCGTCGGCGCAATTGCAAATAGAAACATCGTCTCAACCCTGATAGAGGGACTAAGCCGTCTGGAGTATCGCGGCTATGACTCAGCGGGAATTGCCGTACTCAACGGACAGTCCATCGAGCGCGTGCGCGCGGTTGGGCGTGTTGCAGCGATGACCGATAAGGCAAGCGAGGTTCAGCTAAGTGGCCAAATCGGTATCGGACACACGCGCTGGGCAACCCACGGCGGTGTGACGGAAAGTAATGCCCATCCCCATGTATCGAAGGGTGAAATCGCAGTCGTCCATAACGGCATCATTGAGAACCATGACGAGCAACGTGATCGCCTCGGAAAATTAGGCTATGTGTTCGAGTCTCAGACAGACACCGAGGTCATCGCTCATCTTATTCATTACTATCACGACCAAGGTTTAGCGCTACTTGCGGCGACACAAAAGGCGGTGGCGGAGTTAACTGGAGCGTTTGCCATAAGCGTTATTTCTATCAAAGAACCGAACGCGATGATTACCGCGCGCTTTGGTTGTCCTCTGTTAGTTGGCCTGGGTGAAGGTGAAAACTTCATCGCATCAGACGTTTCGGCCGTGCTCTCCGTCACCCGTAAAGTGATGTATTTAGAAGATGGCGACGTGGCGGAAATTCGTCGTGACGGAGTAACGGTGTTCGGTGCAGATGGTAAAGCCGTGACACGTAAAGTCCATATGAGCGATGTATCTTTGGCATCGATGGAGCTTGGCCCTTACGCTCACTTCATGCAAAAAGAAATCCACGAACAACCACGCGCACTCACCGACACCATTGAAGCGTTAATTGACGATAACAGGTTTTCTCCTGCGCTTTTTGGTGATGGGGCAGAAGAAATTTTTAATCAGGTCGACAGCATTCTTATCTTGGCGGCAGGTACAAGCTACTACGCAGCCCTAACCGCGAAGTATTGGATTGAAGATATTGCGAAGCTACCAACGAGCGTAGAAATTGCCAGTGAATATCGCTATCGCCAATCAGTGCCAAATCCTAAGCAGTTAATTGTGACCATTTCACAATCTGGCGAGACGCTAGATACGATGGAAGCCTTGAAGCATGCTAAGTCATTAGGCCAGAATCTGACCTTGTCCATTTGTAATGTACAAGAGAGTGCAATCCCACGTGCGTCAGCGCTCGTTTTCTACACCCGAGCAGGCGCAGAGATTGGCGTGGCATCGACCAAAGCATTTACAACCCAACTGGTTGCACTTTTCACACTGGCAGCAACACTCGCAAAACAACGTGGGTTGCTGCCCAAACCCCAAGAGCAACAATACCTCAATGCACTTCGTCAGCTCGCGGGCAGCGTTCAACACGCACTCAATTTAGAGCCACAAATTCGAGAGTGGGCAAAAGCATTTGCGAATAAACACCATGCATTATTCTTGGGCCGAGGCATCCATTATCCGATTGCGCTAGAAGGCGCATTGAAGCTCAAGGAGATTAGTTACATTCATGCAGAGGCTTACCCTGCAGGAGAGCTAAAACATGGCCCATTGGCGCTTGTAGATAGCGACATGCCTATCGTTGTCATTGCCCCAAACGATGCATTGCTTGAAAAAGTAAAATCAAACATGCAGGAGGTTGCGGCGCGTGGTGGTGAGTTGTTTGTGTTTGCCGATGCGGATAGCCACTTTGCTGAAAGCGAGGGTGTGCATGTCATTCGCACCCCGCGTCATGTGGGCGTTCTCTCCCCTATCCTACACACAATCCCTGTTCAAATGCTGGCTTACCATGCAGCCCTGCTTAAGGGAACTGACGTAGACAAACCAAGAAATCTTGCTAAATCAGTGACCGTTGAATAAACACTGGAGTTATCTAAATTAATTTTTGAGGGCGCTTTTTTGGCCAGGTAACTTCCACTTAAATTGAATTGCAAGCCACCTTAATAAAGTAGTAAAGCTGGCGGATAGCAATAAAGTTAACCATTCGGGCAAGTTCAACGCTGATAATCCGATGAGGACCCAGCTGCCTAAAAATGCTAATACCGCATAAGGCTGGTGATCATTAAAAGCTTTAGGAATCTCGTTACAGCAAATATCCCTGAGCACTCCCCCAAACACTGCGGTCATCATTCCCATGAGCGCTGCAACAATTGCTGGCATTCCCAGCCCCAAAGCGATTTGGGTGCCTAGTGCTGTAAATAAGCCAAGCCCTAGGGCATCTGGAATTTGAATCGCTTTTTCGGTTAAGGTGATGTGACGTTCACGCATAAAAAACATTGCAAGAAGGCATAGCGTAATCAAACCCCAAAGCCAAGTTGAATGACTGACCCAAAAGAACGGGCGCCTATCTAATAAAACATCTCTGAGTGTACCGCCACCAAAGGCTGATACGCCGCTTACAATACATAAGCCAACAAGATCCATGCGTTTTTTAATGCCCGCGATGATGCCAGAGAGCGCAAAAGCAAAAGTAGCAATGATTTCAATCGTGAACTGAATACTTTGGATGGAGAGACTAAACATTACAGCCAATCCCAATTCGCATGGGCTTTACGTGGTGCGTGCATCATCATGAAGTCCCAAAGCCTGGGCGGTAACAAACGCATAAATCTTGCTAGCACACCCATCTGCCATGGGATGACGATGAATCGTTTTTTCTTCGCAATTGCACTCGCGAATTTTTTAGCTGCAACCTCGGGCGCCATTAAAAATGGCATGGGGTACTCGTTAATATCTGTCATGGGCGTTTTGATATAGCCGGGTGCAATGGTGGTGACATTGATTCCATCAAGACTTAGTTCTATGCGAAGGCTTTCTAGATATGAAATAACGGCGGCCTTGGATGCGCTATAAGCCCCAGCTCCAGGCAGACCTCTAATACCAGCGACGCTGGCAATCCCAACCAAGCTCCCCTTGCCCGCATGCTTCATGGATGCAATGAATGGCTGGAATGTGTGGACCATGCCAAGCAGATTAATATCAATCACCCCCTTGAAAGTGTCGATATCCTCTTTATTTTCAGTGAGTGTGCCGGCGCTAACGCCTGCATTTGCGATCACAATATCAGGTGCACCAAAGCGCGCAATAAAGTCCAGCGCGGCCGCTTCAAGCGCACCTGCATCTCTGACATCAAGGGCGTAGATGATCGTTTCTGTCGTGAGTGAATCTTGGAGAGTGTTTAGTCTGTCCTGCCGCCTTGCAGCGAGGCCAATGATGGCGCCCTCTTTGGCATAGTGCTCAGTGAGTGCCTGCCCTATGCCGCTTGAGGCGCCGGTGATAAAAACTTTAAGTGCTGACACGGGTTTGTGTCTTTACTTATTTTTTAGTGGCTTTATCTTTACGGACGTTTTCGATGATGTAGTTCGCAACGTTTAACACTTCTTGATTGCCACCAGCCATCGTGACAGAAGTGATGTATTTGCCATCAATAATTAAAGATGGAACACCCGTTGCACCAGACGCGCGGAAGATTTGCGCAGCTTGATTAAGCTTTGTATTGAGAGAGAAAGAGTTAAACTCAGTTTCAACTTTTTTACGATCTAGGCCGCTTTCTTTGGTAATCCAATCAATCGTTGCTTTTTCATCATTTGGTAAAAACGCTTTTTGTTTATGTAGTGCATCAAAAAGTTTGCTGTGTAATTTTTCTGACAAGCCCAATGCTTCCATTACGTAAAATGCTTTAGCCATTGGCGCCCAATCAGGGCGAGGCAGGCCTGGCACGCGCTTAAAAGTTACATCTTTAGGTAAGGCTTTCACCCAGGCAGCAAGTTGTGGTTCCAGAACATAGCAATGTGGACATCCATACCAAAACAATTCAGTGACTTCAATCTTCGCTGGGTTATCTGTAGGCATTACTTGGGTTGTTTGCGTAAACTCAGTTCCATTTTGTGGCGTACCTGCCATTACTGTTGTAGAAACCAGCAACATGAGTGCGGTCATTAGTTTTTTCATGTTTTGTATCCTTAATCAATAATATTGAAAACTTAATTCAAGTGCTTTAATTTAGTGCTTGAATAACGCATTAAGTTTAAATTGGCTGACAAATAATAATAGGTTGTCGTCTTACTGCTGAGCACTTGTATTCACTTTAATTAGATCCGGTTTGAAACCATTATCCACTAAATCGCTTCTCGTTTTAGTAAGTTGTGACGGATCTGAATATGGTCCAACGCGGACACGGTGCAATACACCTTTATCGGTGGTGGTAGCGGTTTGAATAATCGCTTCTAAGCCAAGCAAGGCTAATTTTGCTTTTACATTGTCAGCCTCTTGTTCAGTTTTAAATGCACCGACCTGAAGAAAGTAAGTTTCTTTAGCTTGCGTATTATTTTCTAACTGTTTAATTTCCTGCTCGGTCACTTTAGATTCGTTGCCTGGCAGAATGTTGTAATACTCAAAACGATCTTTAGTAGGCGCTTCATCTGCTTTAGCATCTTTTTTAATTTCAATTGGATTGCCTGATTCTACGATTACCGCAGATTCTGATTTTGCACTAAATGGACTTTCGCCGCCCTTAATGTAAACAGTAAATCCAACCGCCATGGCTACACCAACAAGTAGGCCAACAATCAAGCCATTTAAGAATGGGTTAGGCTTATTCTCTGGTTTCGGCGGTGCTGGTTTGTAATCTCTGCTCATATTGATGTCCAGTTAATGACTTAATTTGAATCTAATCCTTACATCTTATTCGGCGCGCTCACACCCAATAATTGTAGGCCATTTCGTAATACTTGCTGTGTTGCACTGATCAGCGCCAAGCGCGCCAATTTAGTTGTTTCATCCTCCACCAATATTTTATGCTCATTGTAGAAACTGTGTAAGTCACTCGCTAAGTCTTTTAGATAATTGGCGATGGTGTGAGGCGCTAAGTCAGCGGCTGAATTCTCAACTACTTCTGGGAACTCGCTTAAGCGTTGCATTAACGCTGCATCATGGGCACTGAAGAGCGGGCTGAGATCGACCTTCGGAAGGCTGCTAGCATCGCCAGCCCACTGCGCTAACACGCTGCAAATACGCGCATGCGCGTATTGGATATAGTAGACAGGGTTGTCATTGGTTTGCGCGCGCGCTAAATCAATATCAAAAATCAGTTGTGAGTCGGCACGACGTGCGGCTAAGAAGTAGCGCGTTGCATCGCAGCCTACTTCTTCAATCAAGTCGCGGAGCGTCACATAACTGCCAGCACGTTTAGATAGTTTCACTTCTTCACCACCGCGCATCACGGTCACCATCTGGTGCAAAACGTAATCGGGCCAGCCCTGTGGGATGCCAACATTGAGTGCCTGTAATCCTGCACGCACGCGGGTGATCGTGCTGTGGTGGTCGGCGCCTTGCTCGTTAATGACGCGGTCAAACCCACGGTTCCACTTGTCCACATGGTAAGCCACGTCAGGGACAAAATAAGTATAGCCTCCATCCATTTTACGCATCACACGGTCTTTGTCATCTCCAAAGTCCGTGGTCTTTAACCAAAGTGCATCATCCTGCTCGTAGGTTTGGCCGCTAGCGATTAAGTTTTGTACGGTTTTCTCAACTTTGCCCTGGGTATAAAGGGCTGACTCAAGCGAGAACACATCGAATTTAATTTGGAATGCTTTGAGGTCGAGATCCTGCTCGTGGCGGAGGTAGGCAACAGAGAAAGCGCGAATGGATTCTGTATCCTCTACAACACCAGTGGCGGTCACCGACATGTCATCAGCGATCACGGTTTCTTTGTTGAGGTAGGCCTTTGCAACATCAGCGATATAATCGCCACGGTAACCCGCTTCAGGCCAATCAATGCTCTCTGGACTCACGCCCTTGCAACGAAGCTGAACAGAAAGCGTGAGATTATCAATCTGTGCCCCCGCATCGTTGTAGTAAAATTCACGCGTCACCGCCCAGCCATTCGCATCGAGCAAGCGAGCCAGGCAGTCACCAACTGCCGCGCCGCGGCCATGACCCACGTGGAGTGGGCCCGTTGGGTTTGCTGAAACAAATTCGACTTGGACCTTACGCTTCTGGCCGATAGTGTTGTGACCAAATTTTTCGCCCTGCGCTGCAATTAAACCGATTACGGCTTGTTTAGCGTTTGCACCTAGGTAGAAGTTGATAAACCCTGCGCCGGCGATCTCAACCTTCTCAACATAAGCAGAGGTTGGTAGTGCTTGAATTAAGCTTTCTGCAATCGCGCGTGGATTTTGACGAAGTGGCTTGGCAAGCAACATAGCCAAGTTCGTTGAGAAGTCGCCGTGGTCTTTATTTTTTGGGCGCTCAAGCTGGATCGCTAAATTAGACGCGTCAAAATCCGCATTTTGCGTTAAGCTTTTTGCGGCTTGGGCTAGTAATTCGGTAAGATGTGCTTTCAAGGCAGAATATCTAA